>JBASFN010000073.1:0-7767 GCA_049653045.1 Alphaproteobacteria bacterium | reverse complement strand
CGATTAAGAGCGCACTCCTCGATCAACATGTTGTCGCGGGGGTTGGAAATATTTATGCCTGCGAAGCACTTTATTATGCGGGAATTTCTCCGGAGAAAATTTCCGCCGCGCTTTCGATGGCGGAGGTCTCGCTACTTGTGAAGGCGATCCGGCATGTTTTGACGTTGGCGATTAAAGCGGGCGGGAGTACGCTGCGCGATCATAGGCAGACGGATGGTAGCGCGGGCTATTTCCAGCATTCCTTTTCCGTGTATGATCGGGAGGGAGAGCCTTGTCCGTCTTGTGATTGCAAGGGGCGCGGCGGTGTTCGGCGCGTTCAACAAGGCGGGCGATCGACTTTTTATTGTGCGGAGAAGCAGAGATGATTCGTTTTTGTGCGTTGTGTTTTCTTTTCGTTTTTATGGCGGGGGTTACGGCCAACGCAGGAGAGAGCGCGGCGCGGCCGGCGCGTTTTTTTTCGTCGATGCAGGATGTGCCGATTATAGAGGGGATTGCCGAATTGCCAGACCAGGCGGTGACCTATGATAAGCCGGAGGGGCGGATTATCGAGTCGGTCGCGGAGGTTGAGCGCGGGACGATTGACAGTGTCCGGAGCGATTATAGAGAGACCTTGCCGCAGTTGGGGTGGGCGTTTGTTTCAGAAGGCGTTTTTATCCGCGAGTCGGAGGTTTTGAGCATGAATTTCGAGACAATCGAGGGGCGTATTTTCGTTCGTTTTATGATTCGTCCCCGCGATTAAACAGGCCAAGAAAATTTTGTTTGGCCTTGGCCCATGTTGCGCTTGACAGGAGGAGTTTGGGAACGTAAAACTTGCCCATCAGCTTGCAACGAAATTTATAGAGTTTATACACAGGATATTTTAATCATGGCGAACCACAAATCATCGAAGAAACGTGCGAAGAGAAACGTATCACGGGCGAAGGTCAATTCGGCTCGTTTGAGTGCCATCCGTACGTCCATCAAGAAGATTGAGGTTGCCCTTTCCTCCGGTGATGTGAAGGTTGCTGAAGAGGCTCTGAAAAAAGTAAAGCCACAGATTTCAAGAGGCGTCGCAAAAGGCACTCTGAATAAACAGACGGCATCGCGGAAAGTTTCCCGCCTGTCGGCAAAGATAAAAAAACTGAAGAACAGTGCCAAGGGGTAGGCTGCTAACAGCCCTCGACTAAAACAAACTAAAGCAAAAAATTATTTTTATCTGGAGAGGTGATTCTTCGGAAGAGTTTTGTCGTGTTTTTTTTATTTTCTAAAGCATAAAATTTCTTTTTTACTGTTCACTATTTGGTCTTGTTGCCTGTGAGTAAAATTTGGGTATAGGCTGTGAGAACCGAATGACATGAGTACGGGCGAGAAGAAACAGGGACAATAAATCTAAGTCCGGAATTTCATACCGGACGCTGTGTGGAGTAGCTGAGTAAAATGCGGGGGCTGTACTTTTACCGTACGCGCCTTTTGCAGGAACCGACAGTAAGACGGTTCCACTTGATTGGGGATTTAGCCGCGCTGGCTGAATGGGGTCGGGTACGATCTACAAGGGCGCACTAACATCTTTTTATTTTTGACAGACCAAGGATTTCGATCAGGCGAATGGCGTTTGCGTTCGCAGAGCCTTTTTGTGGCTTTTTGACTGGAATTACGGGTTTACGTGAATACCACATTTAACAAAAAACTGGAGAGAAATACTATGTCTGATTTTGGGGGAAAGTCCGCCGCATCCGTTGTTACAGCCCTGCCGCTTAAGGATACGTCCTTGCAGCCTACGGCTGAGATTATGACGACGTGGAAGCGCGTACATAGCAGTATGCGTCAGGAATTCGGCGAAGCGATTTTCCGAAGCTGGCTGAAGCCCCTGACCTTGCAGGCGTATTATCACGGGACGATGGAGATTTCCGTTCCCACCCGGTTTATGCGCGACTGGATCCAGACTCATTATGCCGAGCGTATCTTGCAGATGTGCGCCGGGGCCAATGCCGAGATTAAGCGTATTCAGTTCGTGGTGGTGCAGTCGAATGCCGCCGAGAGCGTTTTTGATTCGGCGGCTGCAGATCAGGCCTCGACGGTCGCCCGCGCCAACGAGAACAAGAAAAGCCAGATCGCCGAGATTTCGTCGCCTTTGGATGCGCGTTTCAAGTTCGATAGTTTTGTCGTTGGCAAGTCGAATGCGCTGGCTCATGCCGCCGCCCGCCGGGTGGTTGAGAGCATGACCGTGCCGTTTAATCCGCTCTTTATTTATGGCGGTGTTGGGCTTGGCAAGACGCACTTGATGCATGCTGTCGCGCACGCGATGGAGGAGCACTGGCCCGAGAAGACCGTGATTTACCTGTCGGCGGAAAAGTTTATGTATCAGTTCGTGAAAGCCATTCGCTCCAACGATACGATGAGTTTCAAGGAGCAGTTCCGCAGCGTTGATGTTCTGATGATCGATGATATTCAGTTCATCACCGGCAAGGAATCGACGCAGGAAGAATTTTTCCATACGTTTAATGCGCTGGTTGATCAGAACAAGCAGATTATCATCAGCGCCGATAAAGCACCGAGTGATCTGACCGGGATTGATGAGCGGCTTCGTTCACGCCTCGCTTGGGGGTTGGTTGCCGACATTCAGCCGACATCTTATGAATTGCGCCTTGGGATTTTGCAGGCCAAGCGGACGCAGTTGCAGGCGAATGTGCCCGATAGCGTTCTGGAGTTTCTTGCCCTGAAGGTCACGACGAATGTGCGGGAGCTGGAGGGTGCGCTGAACAGGATTGTTGCCCATTCGGATGTCGCCAAGCAGGAAATCACACTGGAGACGACGCAGGAAGTGTTGCAAGATTTGCTGCGCTCGCATGATCGCCGGATTACGATTGATGAAATCCAGAGGAAGGTTGCAGAGCATTTTAACTTGCGCCTGACCGATATGCATTCGGCGCGGCGTGCGCGGAATGTGGCGCGTCCCCGGCAGATTGCCATGTATCTGGCGAAGCAATTGACGGCGCGGAGCTTGCCCGAGATTGGGCGTAAGTTCGGCGGACGGGATCATACCACCGTGATGCATGCGGTGCGGAAGGTCGAGGAATTGATGACCGACGATACGCAAATCGCGCAGGATGTTGATGTTATTCGCCGCGCTTTGACCGGCTGATTACAAAAGAGATTTACCAGTCTGGGGCGCGGGGGATTATTTTCCCGTGTTTCTTGGTCGGCGCGGGCTTGTGATCCTCCTCACAGCCCGCGCTTTTTTTATGGCGTGCGGCGCAGCATTTTATATAATAATCATTCCCCTTCCGTTTTTGTTTTGTTATGTTCCGCCGGGTAAGAGGAAAATTATATGTTACGGAAAGAGTTTCTGGAGAGTGCGGATTACTTTGGTGCGGACGGAGGATTCGGGCCGGGGGGCGTTCTTGTTGGTGGCGCTGAAGATGCCGAGGAAGGATTTGACTGGGATGTTCCGGTTTTGCCTAAGGCGGAACACGGACAGGAGAAGCCGGGCGATGTGATGCAGGTTCTTTATGTGCGGTGGGTTGAAGAGGGGCAGCCGAAAAAATTAGCCGATGAAATTTATGCGAAGCTTTTACCGTTTGCCCTGCGGATTGCCGTTCCGTATGCGAAAAAAGATGCGCATCTGAAAAAAATGCCGTTTCTCTGGGAAGAAATGGCGCAGAACGCTATGGAGGTGATTGTTAAAAACAAGGTTCTTGAAAAATATGATCCGCATAAGGAATGCGGCGCGCAATTTCAGACTTATGCCATTAAAAGCATTCATAATAATATGTGTGCTCAATTGGAGGAGATGATTAAGGGGAAATTCCGGGAGTTCAAGGCGGTTAGAAATTACAAGGTGAAGGGATTTGTAAACGATACGGACGGGTATGTTAGTGGCCTATTGACGCAAGATTCATCGCGCCGGAGGCCAGAGGACATACTGGCTCATGCTGAAGGATATGAGGCAGAATTGGTTCGGGCTATCCGTGATCTTCCTGAGGATCAGTATAAATTGGTTAAGGCATTTTACCGGGAAAACAATCCGTCGTTGCGCTCTATCGGGCGGGATATGGGTACGCAGCAAAATGCACCGTGTCTGTTGCATAGTAAGGCTATGGCATTTCTTAAGCGGCGTATGACTTGGGATATAGATGCCACTTATTATGATATTGATTCAGGTTTGATCGATCTGGATCGTGTGTAGGGTTGGGTTGTTGAGGTTTGCGAATTCGATCATTTTTTCCTTGAGATACCTTGATTCCCGGTAAAGGCCTGATACTCTCGGGCGCATGACACAGATAACACGCGAAGCCGTTGAGGCTCTTTATAAAAGACCGTTGTTGGACCTTGTTTACGAGGCGGCGGGGGTGCACCGGGCGAACCATGATCCGTCGGAAATGCAGATGTGCACGCTGCTCTCGATCAAGACGGGCGGATGCACCGAGGATTGCAAATATTGTTCGCAGTCGATTCATAATAATGCGCTGCTGGACAAGGAATTGCTGCTGAAGACGGAGCAGGTCTTGGCCGATGCGAAGAAGGCGAAGGACAGCGGATCGACGCGGTTTTGCATGGGCGCGGCGTGGCGCGAGGTGAAAGACGGGCGCGGGTTTGACCGTGTGCTAGAGATGGTTAAGGGCGTGAGTGCGATGGGGATGGAGGCGTGTTGTACTTTGGGCATGTTGACCGAGGAGCAGGCGCGCAAATTAAAGGAGGCGGGGCTGACCGCCTATAATCACAACCTCGATACGTCGGAAGAATTTTACGACAAGGTGATTTCAACGCGCACGTATAAGGACAGGCTGGATACGATTGAAAATGTCGCAAAGGCGGGGATTTCGCTCTGTTGTGGTGGGATTTTGGGGATGGGCGAGGACGAGGATGACCGGATTGGGCTTTTGCATCGCCTTGCCAATTTAAATCCGCAGCCGGAATCGGTGCCGATCAATATGCTGGTTCCCGTCGAAGGCACGCCGATGGAAGACCAAAAGATGTTAGACATTTTCGAGTGGATACGCTGTATCGCCGTGGCGCGGATTTTGATGCCAAAGGCTATGGTGCGGCTCTCGGCCGGGCGTCTGGAGATTTCCCGCGAGGCGCAGGCGATGGCGTTTTTGGCCGGGGCGAACGCGATTTTTACAGGTGAAAAGCTCTTGACCACGCCCAACCCGGAGGCCGATGTGGACGGGGAATTGCTGGCGACGCTGGGGCTGAGACCGCGTGCTCCTTATAAGGAAAAAGGGCGGGAGGCGGCCTGAAATCCGGGTTTGTCCGAAAAGGGATGACAGGGGCGTAAATTTATTGTAGTTTCTGCCCGGTTTTACGAATGCTGCCGTAGCTCAGTGGTAGAGCACTCCCTTGGTAAGGGAGAGGTCGAGAGTTCGATTCTCCTCGGCAGCACCATTTGCCTACTCTCCGTTACGGCACGACTTATCCGCCTTCGTTTATGGCGCGTCAGATAAAATTCTTTTCCAGAATATTATGCATTTTTCAGAATTTTCGCTATGCTAAGCCCCTTCAAAGAAAGGGAAGTGAGGGTGCGTTATGTCTCGTACTGTGTCGGTTGCGTTTTTGTGTAGTGTGATGAGTTGTTCTTCTGCGGTGATGGGAGAGTCGTTGTCTCATGCACAGAGAAGTGGGCATAAGGGCGGTGGTGTTCCTGCCTCAACGGTTTGGGCGTTAGAGCACTTGGAAGAAAAAAACGATATTCTCGAAGATCGTTTCAATAACAGAATGAAAAGTCTGGAGATTGAAATGATGGCAAAGATTCAGGCCGCGAACGAAGCCGCGTTGGCGGAACGGCAAGAAGCGTTTTACGATAACATAAAAATTGTTGCGGGGTTGATGACGCTGATTTCCGGCGTTTTGTTTGGCTCAGGATATTTGAGCTTGAAAAACGCCAAGGATAAATTCGACAAGGATATTCAAAAAGCGGAAGACGATCTCAATAAGCTTATCGACAAAAGAGCGGGAGAACTTACAAAATTATCGGAGGCCGTGCAGGCGAAAGCAGGGCAGGAATCCGAAAACATCAGGGAATATGCCAGCAATCTTTCCACGCGGATGCTGGACCGCAGTATTGCGACTATTTATACGCGTTTGTGTGATGATTTCAGGGAGATGGATAAGAAAATAGAATTGGAGCTTTGGGATTCAAGATTTTATGACGCAATTTTGGATTCCATGTGTGAGTTTTCTGAAAAAAGTCTGGAGGCGGCCCGGAAAAATTATAAAAGTCTTATCCTGCCTGAACGGCAAGGCGGGAAATTGGTTGAGCACGATAAGGATTTGTATGTCCGAAGTATCTATAATTATGTTTTTCTTTTTAGCAAAATGGGCAAGGAGAAATACAGGGGTAATTTGTTAGACATTCTAGGGGAAATAAATGATGTCTTTAAAGATACACCCGATTCTTCGGCCAATGAGGTGTCCGATCATGATAAGGAAGTGGGGCAGGCGCAGAGATTTACAGAGGAACAATATAAAAAGATAGAGGTGGTTGAGATGGAGATCGAAGATTTTTTGGTGGGATGCGCTCTTTCAAAAAGCCAACGGAAAAAAGGCACACATCCTGATAGCGATATTTCCCCCGGTCTTGAATAGTTTTAATAGCAGCAAGAGGCTCCCTCCAAAAACCCCTCTCTTCTTGCGTCGGGGTCTTTGCCGACTGCGAGCAGGCTTTGACGCCATGATTCTCTTCTTGCTTTTCGAAATTCGAGCTTTTCTTCATTGGAGAGTGTATCCCACCAATCAATATTTTCCTCGTTTGTGGAGGGCAAAGTTTGCTCGTCTGTACCAAGATCGTTGAACCTGCTTATATCTGGTGCTGGCATGTGTGCCTCCTTCAATTCTGTGTTTCTCTGGTTTTATATACCATAAGCCAGAAGAATTTCAAATTTTAATGCTGGATCCTTCGCTGCGCTCAGGATGACAGGGGAAGGAGCGGGTTATTTCTTATCCGGGGTTTCGGGCTGGATGATGAAGGGTTCCGGCATGGGCTGGAAGTCGATTTCCTCGACAGGGCCGGTGCAGGTGGGCAGGGCGGCCAAGAGTTCCGGCCATTTTTCTACCCAGCCTTGTTCGTGTTCGGCCTCTTGTATGAAGCGGTACTGCACGCAGTTCGAGGGACCGAGGGCTTGGAGATAGCTGTGCAGGGCGGCGGGGGAGATGATTTTATCCTGACCGCCGATATAGTGCGTTTGCGGGAGGCCAGTCAATTTCGAGGCCACGTCAACGGGGTTGAGCGATCCGGTCAGTGGGGCGATTTTGTTTTCGGACGCGTAGATATTCGTATCCAAGGTCGCCGCCACGGTGCGGAGGGAGAGGATGTCGTTGCGCTCCGCCGCCAGTAACGCGGCAATCGCGCCGCCGCCGTCGAAGCCGACAAGGTGGAAGCCCTTAATGTCGTAGCGTTTTTTCATTTCATCGAGGGCGAGGTTATAGCCGTTCAAGACTTCGGGGCTGAAGCGTTTTTGTCCCCAGAAGGCAGGGTCGCAGCCCTCGATGCCGTAATATTGGCATGGCCGGGCGATCCAGGCGAGGTTTTCGGATTTGTCCTTAGTCGCCAGATGCAGGGATACCGGATTGCGCGGGGTGGGGTTTTTGGATTCCATCCGGAAATCGGCGGTCAGGAGGCCGTCGCCCTCGATGTAGATGGTCGCGGGGGCGTTGTGTTCGTGCATCCGTTCATAGGCGGTGAGGCCGAACATGCCCGCCGGGATTTCGCGTTCCACCATCCAGACCGGATGCGCGAGGCGGTCGGTGACCTCTTCGCGGAAGTAGGGCTTGCCGACGCGGTCGCAGGCG
>JBASFN010000072.1:0-4523 GCA_049653045.1 Alphaproteobacteria bacterium | reverse complement strand
GACCGTGAGTTCAAGCCGCGTGGGGATCGCCCGCAACGTGATTTCAAGCCGAGAGGCGAGCGTGCTGACCGGGATTTCAAACCGCGCAGCGAACGTCCAGACCGGGAGTTTAAGCCTCGTGGGGACTTTAAGCCGCGCGGGGATCGTCCGGAGCGTGATTCCAAGCCACGTTTTGAGCGTGCTGACCGGGATTTCAAACCGCGCAGCGAACGCCCAGACCGGGAGTTTAAACCGCGTGGGGACTTTAAGCCGCGTGGGGATCGTCCGGAGCGTGATTCCAAGCCACGTTTTGAGCGTGCTGACCGGGATTTCAAACCGCGCAGCGAACGCCCAGACCGGGAGTTCAAGCCGCGTGGAGATCGTCCGGAGCGTGATTCCAAGCCCCGTGGCGAGAGGAAGACTTTGCGCAGCGACAAGCCATCATGGCAGGGTAAAAAGCGCAATGAAGGCGGTAATCGCCCGTTCCGCCGGGATGACCGCGCCGCGTAGTTTCGTGGCCGGGTGGTTGACTTTATAACGCGTTATGCTATTGGATTGCCCTGTATCAAGCAGGGCAATCCTGTTTTCGGGCCGGCGTAGCACAGGGGTAGTGCAGCGGTTTTGTAAACCGAAGGTCGCGGGTTCAAATCCTGCCGCCGGCACCATCCGCCTTCGTTTCCCTACGGCGCGATTTTTCCGCCTTCGTTTCTCTAGGGCGCGCAGGGTTTTCTGAGAAGTAATTCTATTGTGAAAAGCCACCCAGAGTTTTTTCTGGATGGCTTTGTTTTTTTTCGAAGTGACGATTGGGGTTAGGCGGCTTTGGTCATTTCGGCGTATTGGGATTGCATGTTGCGCTCGGTGGCTTTGGGGTCTTTTTTGTAGAGGTTGTAGTGCTCTACCGCGTAGGGGTCGGGCATGATGTCTTCGATGCCGGTTTCGAGGGCTTTGATCGTTTCCAGCGCAACGTGGTTGGCCGTGACCTTTGGCATGTCAAACCCCCGTGCCATGTCGGTATCGACGGGGCCGGGATAGACGCCGAATAGTTTTGTGCCTTGCGTGGATAGTTCCATTCTTGCCTCCATGATGAGGAAGTGCATCGCGGCCTTGGACGCGCTGTAGGTGGCGATGGCGGGGAAGGGGATCAGTCCCGCGATGGATGATACGCCGATGAACGCGCCGCCGCCGTTGGATTTGAGGACGGGCGCGAAGGCCTGAATCAACGCGAGGGGGCCGAAATAGTTGACCTCCATTTCTTTTCTTGCGCGGGCGACGATGTCGGAGTCTTGCAGGTTGCCGCCCTCGAGGACTCCGGCGTTGCTGATGATGATGGTTGTGTCTTTTGCTTTTTGCGCGGCGGATTTGATGTCGGCCGGATTGGTCATGTCGAGTTTTAAGACTTCGATCTTGCCGGGATTTTTCGCGGCGATGTCCTTAACGCTTTCGGGTGTGCGGACGGCGAGATAGATTTTCTTTGCCCCGCCTTTCAGGAATTCCTCCACATAGCCTTTGCCGATTCCGCGGTTGGCTCCGGTTACCAGTATCACTTGATCTTTGATTTTCATGGTTGTGTTCCTTTGTTCGTGAATATCTTGCTGAGTGATATAGGGCGCAGGGTGGTTTTATCCAATTAAAAATAAGAGATTTTTGTCATCCTGAGCGCAGCGAAGGATCCCGGCGGGATGTTTCGCTGCGCTCAACATGACAAAATAAGAAATTTTTATAGGAAATAACTATAATTATTTCGCAGCACGCTATTTTACGGTATGTCTATTCATAATGTATTCATCGGTGAGAGTATTGTGAGCAGGTTTCAGGACAAGCTGGGCGATTTGGAGGCGCGCGGGCGGCTGCGGGCTTTGGCTCCGGCGCGGGGGATTGATTTTACGTCGAATGATTATCTGGGGCTTCGGTCGCATCCGGCGTTGCGGCAGGCGGCGATTGAGGCGTTGCAGTGCGGGATTGAGCTGGGCGCGGGGGGATCGCGGCTGTTGCGCGGGAATACGGATGCGCATGAGGAACTGGAGGCTTTTGCGTCGGCGTATTTCGGGTGCGAGAATGCCCTTTATTTTTCATCCGGCTTTCAGGCGAATGCGGCGATCTTTCAAGCTTTGCCGCAGCGGGGCGATACAATCATTTTCGATACGGCCATTCATGCGAGTGCGCGGGAGGGGATTCAGGCGAGTGTGGCCGGGCATATCAGAGTGCCGCATAATGATTTAGGGGCGTATGAAGAGGCGCTCAGGCGGGCGAAGGGCAAGCGGTGGATCGCCGTGGAGTCGGTTTATTCGATGGATGGCGATCTTGCACCTTTGCCTGCGTTGCAAGACCTAGCTCTGCAATACGATGCGTTTCTGATTGTTGATGAGGCGCATGGGACGGGCGTGTTTGGCGCGAGCGGGAGGGGTTTGAGCGAGGGATTGCCGCATGACAATTTGATTACGCTTCATACTTGCGGGAAGGCTTTGGGCGTAGCGGGGGGATTGGTCTGTGCGCGGGCGGATATTATCGATTACATGATTAATACGGCGCGGGGGTTTATTTATTCGACCGCGCCGATGCCGCTTCAGGCGGTTTTAGTGAAGCGGGCGTTGGAATTGGTGCGTGATGAGCCGGAGCGGCGCGAGAAACTGCACCAGTTAATTTTATATGTAAAATACAATGATGTATCAGTGAGGGGTGTGGTTTTGGAGGGTTCTGGAGCGTCGCAGATCATGCCGATACTATTGGGCGAGGATGCGCGGGCGGTGGCTGTGGCGCGGGCGATGCAGACGGCGGGCTTCGACGTGCGCGCCATTCGTCCGCCGACTGTGCCGGAGGGGACGGCGCGGCTGCGTGTGTCTTTGGGTGTTCATATCACGGAGGCGATATGGGATGATTTCAGAAATGCGCTGGGGGTGTGTTTGCGAATGGAGGCGGCATGAAATTTACTATCCATGAAGCCAGATCGGGCGATGAAAAAGACATTGCTCATGTCCATGTTAAATCGTGGAAAGTCGCTTACAGAGGTGTTGTCCATCAATCGTATCTTGATAACGGCCTTGATGAGGTTCAAAGACAGAAAAGATGGGAAAGCAGCATCAATCAAATTGGGAAGGGTTATAAAATTTTTGTTGCCAAGGAGCAGGGGATGATTATTGGTTTTGCCGATATAGGTTTTTCCCGTGACGAAAACAAAAGAGATTATGCGGAAATTTATGCCATTTATCTTGACCCTGTATATTATGGACGGGGTGCGGGTCGCCTGTTGTTTCAGGCCTGTAAAGACGAGGCAAAATTCATGGGCTGCAAAAAGATGTTTGTGTGGGTTTTGGAAGGGAACAAGCTGGGGAGAAATTTTTATGATCGTATGGGCGCAAAGTTTCTTGGGTATGCCAAGGATGTTTTTATTGAAGATAAAAAATACAAAGATGTTTGTTACGAATGGGCGGATATATAAAAAATGTTTCCATTTTCTGTCATCCCGAGCGTAGTCGAGGGATCTTTGGTCTGTCTCATTCATTCAAGATCCCTCGGTTTCGCTCGGGATGACGGGGGTTGGTTGGGGGGATGACAGTGAAGAAAGTTCACGCCAAGAGCGCGAAAGGATGTCGCAAGGGACGCAAAGGTTTATTGTTTAAAAGGGATTCTTCGCTGCGCTCAGAATGACAACAAGGAGTAATTTATGAGTAACGCATGTATTATCACCGGGACGGATACGGATGTCGGCAAGACGGTTTTTGCGGCGATGCTGATGCTGGCGCTGGATGCGAATTACTGGAAGCCCGTTCAATGCGGCGTAGCGGAGGGCGTGGATACGAAGGCGATCCAGCGTATGACGGGTTTGCCAGAGGAGCGGTTTTTTCCGGAGGCCTATATTTTCAGCGAGGCGTGTTCCCCGCATTTGGCCTCTGAGATCGACGGTGTGACGATTGATTTTGACAGGCTCTTTCTTAAAAAAGAGATGATGCGGGATGTTGCGCCGTTGTTGATCGAGGGCGCGGGGGGATTGATGGTTCCCTTAAGCCGCGATGTTTTGCAGATCAATCATTTTAAGAAAACCGGATTGCCCGTGATTTTATGTGCGCGGACGGGGATCGGGACGCTCAATCATACGTTATTGTCGCTGGAGGCCTTGCGCGTGCGTGAGATTCCCATTCATGGCATCGCATTCATCGGTGAGGAGAACACCGACAATATGCGGACGGTGGCGGAATTTTCGGGCGAGCGGATTTTGGGGCGGTTGCCGATTTTGGCGGAGGTTAATGAGCGGACGTTGATGGAGGCGTTTGCGGAGAATTTCCGGCTTAAGGATTTTGTAATGCCGCGGGGGGAGGCGGCATGAGCGCGATCTGGCATCCGTTTACGCAGCACGCTTTATCCAGCGCGGCGGTGGAAATAGCGCGGGCGGACGGGGTTTATCTTTATACGAAGGACGGGCGGAAAATTCTGGACGCGATTTCGTCGTGGTGGGTGAATACGCACGGGCATTGTCATCCGCATATTGTGGAGGCGGTGCGGAAACAGGCGGAAAAACTGGAGCAGGTGATTTTTGCGGGGTTTACGCA
>JBASFN010000071.1:0-9691 GCA_049653045.1 Alphaproteobacteria bacterium | reverse complement strand
TTTTCGCGGCCATGGTCATAAGATGCTCCGTTGTGTGTCCGGCTCCGAGGCTAGCAAAACACCGCAGGAATCAAAAGAGGAAAGCCGCCGCAAAGGATGTTTTCCACGTAATCACGTTTAAATATCGTATGAGGTGCTGTCCGGGGGGGCGATTTCTTGCTCAGATTCGGGAAACAGAAAGCATTCGGAGTGCTGGACGGTTATCGTCCCTTGATTGTTCAGAGCGACTCCTGTGAAACAAATACTGGTAAGATCCGTGGACTGGTAAAGTGCCGCCTGTCCGTCAGAGGCAATCCGAATTTTATCGATGGGGGTGGGTTTATACTCTATTTTTTTGTCGCAGGCTTTAATGAAGCTATCTTTTCCAGGAGTAAAAAGCGGCAGGAGGATAATTTCTTCTTCAGTTTTCATAGGTGCGGAGATGATAACACGCGCGTTATCGTCAAAATGTTTTTCAAAGAACGTCTTGCACGACAGGGGCGACGCGGAGACTTGTTTGTCCTGATACGCAACAAAATCCTGTAAATTATCTTCGGTAATTTCGCGCAGATTGTTGTCAAATCCATCACTTTGGGCAGGACTTGATGACGCCAGAAAAAGAGGGATCAGGGCAGATGTCAGGGCACGCAGTTTTGAAGTCATCATTATCATTCCCGTTCAAGAGAGGTAATCGTCACATGCCCCATTTTCCGGCCGGGGCGGGCTTCTGATTTACCGTATAGATGCACCCGCACATCCTTTATGTCAACATATTTTTGAATATCGTTCACGTCGTCCCCGATCAGGTTGATCATTTCGGCGGGGAGGCAAACGGGGGTGGTCACCGGCATACCGCACACCGTCCGCACATGCTGCGCGAACTGGGACACTGTACAAGCATCCATCGTCCAATGCCCGGAATTGTGCGTGCGCGGCGCGATCTCGTTCGCAAGAATTCGCCCGTCTTTCGTGACAAACATCTCTAATGCAATCACTCCGCGCAAGGATAATTTGTGCGCCAATGTTGCGGCAATATCTAAGGCAAGCGCGGAAATTGGCGCAGCAATTTTTGCTGGAAAAGTTGTTTTGTGCAGGATATGGTTGCGATGTTCGTTTTGCATCGGACCATAGGCAGCGATTGCGCCGAATTGATCCCGCCCGATGACAACGGAAATCTCGCAATCGAAGTCGATAATCTCCTCCATGATAACGGTTTGGCCTTTGAAAATACGCCACGTTGCGTCAAGGTCATCGCCGATTGTGTAACGGGATTGGCCTTTCCCGTCATAGCCGAAACGCGCCGTTTTTATAATGCAGTCTGTTTTCCCCCATTCGCGGAGGATTTCATCGATATTTTTTGCGTTTTTTGGGCTTGCCCAGCGCGCCGTGGCGATTCCGATCGAATTGAGGAAGGTTTTTTCCGAAATCCGGTCCTGAGCGACCTCCAAAACCCGTTTTTCCGGATAAACAGGTTTAAGATTCGCTAGGTATTCCACTGTTTCAACGGGAATATTCTCAAACTCATAAGAAATCACATCAACTTTTTCGGAAAATTTCCGCAGGGAATCGCGGTCAAGATAATCCGCGACGATGGTTTCATCGGCCACCTGCGACGCGGGGCTGTCTTGCTCGGGCGTAAAGATAACGGTACGAATGCCAAGCTCTTTGGCGGCCATGGCACTCATGCGCCCCAACTGCCCGCCACCCAGAATCCCCATCGTTTTTGCAATATCCATGGGGAAAGGTGATAGCAGGGAAATTATTTTAAAAAAAGGGATTTCACCGCAGAGTGCGCAGAGTTAAAAAAGCAAAAATGAACACGAAGACGCAAGGTTTTGACATAACATATTCGTGATCTTCGTGGTTAAAAATATTATTTCTCTGCGCTCTCTGCGCCCTGCGGTAAAAACTTACTTCGGAAATTCCGCCACGCTGAGGGTCTGCTTTGCCCGGTATTCTTCCAAGGCCGCCGCTAGTTTAGGGTCGCTGAGCGCCAGAATGGCCGCCGCCAGCAATCCTGCGTTCTTCGCCCCGGCCTTGCCGATGGCCAGCGTCCCAACCGGAATTCCCCCCGGCATCTGCGCGATGGACAATAAACTATCCATGCCCTTGAGGGCCGCGCTTTCGACGGGAACGCCTAATACGGGAAGGGGCGTATGCGCCGCCGTCATGCCGGGCAGGTGCGCCGCGCCGCCAGCGCCCGCGATAATAACCTTCAATCCCCGGCCTTTTGCGGTTTTGGCATAATCCGCCATGCGATCCGGCGTCCGGTGGGCGGAGACGATTTTAACCTCGTGCGCTACGCCGAGACCGTGCAAAACCTCGTGTGCATGCTCCATCGTCTCCCAGTCAGACTGGGAGCCCATAATAATGCCAACAAGCGGGTGGGGGTCAGAATGCGTCATAGAAAACTTATACGGGGAGAGCGTAAATTAAGCAATAATATCGTCAATCAGGGCACTTTCCAGCTTCTGGATCACGTCCTTCAGCCAGAGTTTTTTCTTCTTAAGGTGCTGAATCTGCATGAGATTTATTGCGGCGCTGCCTTTCAGCGTCGATTGGATCATCTCGTCGAGGGCTTTGTGCTCGGTCTTATATTCGATAAGCTTGAGCCGAAGCTCCTCGCGATCTTCCATGAAAGAAAAGTCGTACAAAATCGTTTTCCTGTAAAGGTTGCTGTTGCAACGCCAATCTTTTGATAACTCATCCAGAATATCACATTCTTTGGAAAACTGCAAAAAATACTGTGAGCAGGGGGTATTTGCGCACAGGAGGCTTTAATGTTCCTGATTTTCGTGTAGAATCAGCAAGGTATGGGAAAGAAAATAGCAATTTTAACAAGCGGGGGCGATTGCGCGGGGCTGAATGCCGTGATGCGGGCGGTGGTGTGCCGGGCGGATGTCCTCGGGTACGAGGTCATCGGCGTGGAAAACGGCACGGCGGGGCTGCTGGAAAGCCCTTTCGCGGTGCGCCCTTTATCGCCCGCCGACTTCGACGGCCACATCATGCGGATGGGCGGGACGATTTTGGGAACCACCAGCAGCCGCGACCCGTTCCACTACAAAATGCCGGACGGCAAGGTCAAAGACCGCTCTAGCGAGGTCATTGCCGCCTTTAAAAAGCTGAAAGTGGATGCGGTCATCGGCATCGGCGGCGACGGCAGCTTTGAAATCCTGAGCAAACTCGCCGCCAAGGGAAAACTGAAATTTATCGGCATCCCCAAGACGATAGACAACGATCTTATGATGACGGATATATCCGTTGGCTTTGATACGGCTGTATCTGTGGCGACCGAGGCATTAGATCGTTTGCAACCCACGGCGGCCAGCCATGACCGGGTGATGATATTGGAGGTCATGGGGCGCGATGCGGGTCATATCGCCCTCAACGCCGGGGTGGCCGGGGGCGCGGACATTATTTTAATCCCCGAAATCCCGTATACACTCGCCAAAATCGCCAAAAAGATCAAAGAAGTCAAAAAATCGGGGCGAAATTTCATCCTTTTGATCGTCTCCGAGGCCGTAAAATCCCCGGATGGTAAGAAAATACAGGTAACCTTCCCCGACGGGTCAAAGCGGTACGGCGGCATCGGCGAATATCTTGCCCCGAAAATCGCCGAGGCCACGGGGTCAGAGGCACGGGTTACGGTTCTGGGGCATGTCCAGCGCGGGGCGCAGCCCACATGGAATGACCGCCTGGTGGCGCAGGCCTTGGGTGTTCACGCGGTTGACCTGATAAAGGCCGGCAAATTCGGCCGCATGGTGGCATGGCAGAAAATGCGCGCTACGGATGTTCCCGTGAAAGAGGCCATCCGGCAATGCCGAACGGTAGACCCCAAAGGCCCCCTTGTCCACACCGCCCGGTCGCTGGGCGTTTCGTTCGGGGATTGAAAATGATAGGCTATGTTGGCTCTTGAGGAGACAATTCATCCAGATGAACCGAAATTTTATTGGCGGTCGTTTCGGATAATCGCCAGCCAACAACGGCGTCTTTTCCAAACATATCTTTCAATTTCTTTTGAACTCCGTTATCCAAGGGGCATAGAAGACTTAAATCCCTGTTGCAATAGGCAATAATATCCTCTGCAGGAAACCTGTGAACAGCACCGTATAAAAGTTCTATGTGTCTGAAATGTGCGGCATTAGCTTCTTCAAATCCTTTGGATCGGTCGATTGGCGGAAGGTTTAAATCTTTAAACGCTGGATTTATTGCAATAAATTCCTTGGAAAGCTGCATCAGGGCGGCATCCGCCTTTGGTATTTCATCCTGAAGGATATTTTCCCATTCTTTGGGAAATATGGATTTGTATTGAAGGGCGGAAGCGAGATAGGGCCAGTTGATGTCCTCAAGTTTTTTTTCAAACTCTATGGCGGAATTGGCTCCCGGATAATGATAAACCCCTTGCAGGTCTGGCTGTTGTATAAGCTCACTCAGTCTGACGCATGAGGAGTCCCCGTAAGGTTGCATGTGTTTATGGAACGCGAGATGGTAATCGTCAACGAATTCGCGTGGATGTTGATGGCCGAGATCGGCGCGATGCAGGGCGCGTCTTAATGCACCCGGATGCTCGTAGTACACGCGCTCCAAGGTCAGGGCTTCTGTGCGGGACAGGTTTGTAAAGCTGGGAGAGTTGAGTGTGGGCAATATCTCTAAAATATCGCGTGCTGCCTTTGCATAAATTCTCTTAAGTTTACTCGTTGTGCCCATCCCCGCATTGTACCATCAAGTCACCCGAAATTAAAGTTTTATGTAAAAATAAACCATAACAATAAAGTCTAAAGCGATGTTGTTGAAAGCCTTCGTAACCTGTACTCTGGAATCATGTTATACGTCCAACAATCCCTCGGCCCCGATGAAGAACTTGTCCATGTGGGGAAATTCCACTGGATTTACACGGTGAAGGCGTTTCTGGCCATCCTCTGGGGGCTGGCCGGGTCGGTGGTGTGTGTGGCCGGATCGGTCTTTATGTATGAACGGCTGGGCTATCTCCGCCCCGGAATAGACTGGCTCACGGCGGTTCAGACGCTCCATCCGGGGCTTCGGATACTGGCTTTTGTCATTTTTGTTCTGGGATTACTTAGTTTCGCCCGGATGATGGTGGTTCAGGCCACCACCGAAATCGCCGTCACTAACGTCCGTTTGGTCTATAAACGCGGCCTTATCGCCCGTCAGGTGGGCGAGATGAGCATCGACCGAATCGAAGGAGTTAGCATTCTCCAGACGATATTTGGTAGAATGTTTAATTATGGGCGTCTTGCCATCAGGGGGATGGGAATCGGGGAGGTCATACTGCCTTCCATCGAGGATCCGATCGCTTTCCGGCAAGCTATTGAAAAGGCGAGGTCTTTATGACGACGACACAGGAATCCGTAAAAACTGCATCCCCCTCAAGCCGGGGCATCAAAGGGGCGGAGGAGCGGTTGCTCCCCGGCGAAACCATTCTCGAAAGTGCCGTTGTGCATAACGGCATCTTCTGGCACGCGGGGGCGATTTTCCTGCTGGCCGTTCTGGTGACGATTTTCCTGCCCTATGAACTGGGCATTTTGCTGGCGGTTGTGGCGCTTCTGATGGCGGCCTATGCCTATATCCGCAAGGAAATCCTTATGCTGGTTGTGACGAACAAGCGCGTTCTGGTGCGCTACGGCTTGTTACAGGTCGATGTCGTTGACCTCCATTTCGACAAAATCGAAAGCGTGGAGCTGGAACGCATGTTGCCCGGCTACATCATGGGCTATGCGAATGTCGTCATCATGGGAACCGGCCAGCGTTACGTTGTCATTCCCTTCGTTGCCAACGGCATCCAGATCCGCCGGGCGTATAACGAGGCCGTTCTGGTAGAAAAAGGCGAGAAGAAATAGAAACTCGTCAATACCCCCTTTATTTTTTCTTCGCGCATCCGTATCGTCGCGGTGAAAATCGAAGGGAAAAACCATGTTCGACAAAAAGCGCAGCCACGGCAAAAAATGGGATAAATCGAGACTCGTCAGCCGCTACGTGACCGAAGGGGCGAAATCCGCGCCGCATCGCTCCTATTATTACGCGATGGGAATGACCGAGGAAGAAATCCATCAGCCGCTAGTGGGCGTCGCCACCTGCTGGAACGAGGCCGCGCCCTGCAACATCGCGCTAAGCCGTCAGGCGCAGGCCGTCAAAAAAGGCGTGAGCAGCGCGCACGGAACCCCTAGAGAATTCACCACCATCACCGTGACGGACGGCATCGCCATGGGGCACGAAGGCATGCGCTCCAGCCTCGTCAGCCGCGAAGTGATTGCGGATTCCGTCGAACTCACCATGCGCGGCCATTGCTATGACGCGCTGGTCGGGCTGGCGGGGTGCGATAAATCTCTGCCCGGCATGATGATGGCGATGGTGCGCCTCAATGTTCCTTCCGTCTTTATGTATGGCGGCACGATCCTGCCCGGAAAATTCCGGGGGAAAGATGTCGATGTCGTCAATGTGTTCGAGGCCGTCGGCAAACACGCCGCCGGGGAAATGTCGGACAAGGATTTGCGCGAACTTGAAGGCTGTGCCTGTCCGTCGGCGGGCGCGTGTGGCGGCCAGTTCACCGCCAACACCATGGCCTGCGTGTCCGAGGCGATCGGTTTAGCCCTCCCCAATTCCGCCGGAGCGCCAGCCCCTTATGAATCCCGTGATGAATACGCGGAAAGCTCGGGCGAGGCCGTTATGCGCCTCATCAAAAACGGCGGTCCTCGTCCCCGCGATATTGTCACGCGCAAATCTCTCGAAAACGCGGCGGCGATTGTGGCGGCAACAGGAGGCTCCACCAACGCCGCGCTGCACCTTCCCGCCATCGCGCACGAGGCTGGAATCAAATTCGATATGTTCGACGTGGGCAAAATTTTTAAACGCACGCCGTACCTCGCCAATTTGCGTCCCGGCGGAAAATACGTGGCCAAAGACCTTTATGAGGTCGGCGGTGTCGGCATCGTTCTGAAAGAATTGCTGGATAATGGGTTTATCCACGGCGACTGCATCACCGTCACGGGCAAAACCATTGCTGAAAATCTAAGGGGCATCAAACTCCCGAAAAATCAGGACGTGGTCTTCCCGGTGAAAAAACCGATCTACCCCACGGGCGGCGTCGTCGTGCTAAAGGGCAACCTCGCCCCCGAAGGCGCGATCGTCAAAATCGCCGGGATGGAAAATCTGGTTTTCGAAGGCCCCGCCCGTGTGTTCGACGGCGAAGAAGCTTGCTTCGAGGCCGTCCAGAAGAAAAAATTCAAAAAGGGCGATGTCCTTGTCATCCGCTATGAAGGGGCGAGAGGCGGCCCCGGCATGCGCGAAATGTTATCCACCACCGCAGCGCTCTATGGGCAAGGGGCAGGGGGGCAAGTTGCCCTCATCACCGACGGGCGTTTTTCCGGCGGCACACGGGGCTTTTGCATCGGCCATGTGGGGCCGGAGGCCGCGCTCGGCGGTCCCATCGGTCTCATCAAAACCGGCGACATTATTCGCATCGACGCGCATAAGGGCACTTTGGACGTGAAATTGACAGCCGCCGAACTCAAAACCCGCCGCAAAAAATGGAAACCCCGCAAGACGAATTATAATTCCGGGGCACTTCATAAATATGCCCAACTCGTCGGCCCCGCCAAAGATGGCGCGGTCACGCATCCCGGCGCGAAGGCGGAGACGCATGTGTTTGTAGATCTGTGACAGCTTTTTCATAAAGTTATTGACAGATAGATCCTCCGCCTTTATGTCTTGATCCTGAACAGGGACATAAAAGGCCATAGGGCAATGGAAAAAAACGCAAAAACTATGATTTTTTTAGCGGCACTGAATGCGCTTCCGATGGCGGCGCAAGCCGACGACCCGTCAGCAAAGCCTTATACGGCTTCCAAGCAACTAACCGAACTCTTTGCGGGCATTTATAAAAAAATTGAGAACCAGAATATGCTAGATCGGCAAAAAGGGTTCATGTTGACCCATACCGATAACATCTTGCACGGAGTTAAAGCGCTGCCTGATGATGTGGAGTGTCGGGACACGACATTATCACAGGATGAAATGCTGTCGCCGGATGGTGTAAAAATTAACACCTACAGGTTCTATGGTAACGTCACGCTCTGTCATAATGAAAACGATATAATCCTAAAAAAGACCAAAGGCAAAAAGGCAGAAAGCATCGATGCTGAAGTCACCTATTTTGGCGATATGTCTATGCTGTCTCCTAAATAAGACTGTTTTGATTGTCATGCCCTGATGCTCTTTTTCGGGCAGTGTGCTAGCATAAAGGGACGAAGTGGTTTCTCACGTTCGGTTCATGCGTCAGGTTATTTTATCCCATGCCCATATCACAAAAAATAAAGCGTAAAATCAGTGTATTATTGTTCCTGTTCACAGCTCTATGCACAGGCATTTTCGTTTCTTTTGCACCCTCATTTGCGGGTCGTGACGCGAACTCGGCCTCAGAATCGGAGCAAGTATCCGCCCTGTTTCAGGAGTATCTTCGGCGGGGGCGGATTGGCGATTCCCATCTGGGGCGTGCCGATGAAATCCGCGCTTTTTACGTGGCGCAGAACGGAACCCCGCTTTGGCTTGGCTCGGGCGCGCCGCGCCGCCGCACCCGGCAATTCGTCGAGGTCATTGAAAAATCATGGACGCACGCCCTAAATCCGGCGCGCTACCATCTTCAGGAAATCAAAGACCGCTTGGGCGAAGACGATCCGGCCTTGCAGGCTGAACTGGAGTTATTCCTGACCGATGCCGCCGTGAAATATGCGCAAGATATGCTGGGTCAGAGGTTGCGTGGCATCAAACTGCCCGATGAATTATCCGGGTTCCGCCCGCCTGTGGCTCCGATGGAAATCCTGCGGATGTTGGCGGCGGAGGACGATGCCCGCACTCTTTTCGCCAGCATGGAGCCGGAAAGCGCGACCTATAAACGCCTCCGCGAGGCATTTGTTGAGTTGTCATCGGAAGGTGAGGAGGACTACGTCCAATATCTTCCGCTTGATTTTGGCCGGGTCATTTTGCGCCCCGGTGTGCGTCATCCCAATATGCCGTCCTTGCGCGCCCGCCTGAATGCGCGTCAGCAAACCCCGGATCCTACGCTCTATGACGATGCCCTCTTTGGCGCGGTTACAAAGTTCCAGCGTGCGGAAGGGATGAAAGACGACGGCATTATTGGCCTTGATACACTGGCGGCACTCAACCGGACAAACCGCCAACGTCTGAACCAGCTTCGCGCCAATATGGAGCGTCTGCGCTGGATGGAGGGGCGTGAAAGACCTGAGAAATTTATCGTTGTGAATATTCCGGCGGCCACACTCTGGGCGATTGATGATGGCGACGTGGAGTTTGAAATGGAGGTGATCGTCGGGCGGTCGGAGCGTCCAACGCCCGCGATCGTCACCGATATTACCGGCATTCGTTTTAATCCCGACTGGACAGTGCCGCCGACGATCAAAAAAGAAGACATCGTCCCCAAGCTCCGCGAAGACCCGAATTATCTCGCCAATAAGGGGATCGAGTTGACCTATCACGGTGAAAACGGTCTTGAAACCATCGACCCGTCTTCCATCGACTGGAACACCATTGGCCCGCGTGACCTCAGTGCGCTGAACATGGTTCAGGTGTCGGGCGATCACAATCCTCTGGGGCGGATTCGCGTCCTGATGCCAAACAGGCACAGCATCTATCTGCACGACACCAACCAACGCGAATATTTCGATAAATACGCCCGTGC
>JBASFN010000070.1:0-2038 GCA_049653045.1 Alphaproteobacteria bacterium | reverse complement strand
GCGTATCTAGTAGAGCGGAATGGGGTTTGAAGATGACGATTCACAGCAATATTTTGAAAAAAAACGGATTGGAGATAACAGGCAGGGGCGATCTTGATGTTTTTTCACCGATTGACGGTGCAAAAATAGGTTCCCTCAAGCAGGATAAAGCCGCCGATATTACAAAGGTCGCGGTCAGAGCCGATAAGGCCTTCCGCGAATGGCGCGGAGTCCCGGCTCCGTTGCGCGGTGAATTTGTACGGCTGCTCGGTGAGGAACTCCGTACGGCCAAGGAAGACCTCGCCCAACTCGTCACTTTGGAATGCGGCAAGATCATCTCGGAGGGGCGCGGCGAGGTGCAGGAAATGATCGATATTTGCGATTACGCGGTCGGTGTTTCGCGCCAGTTGTATGGTTTGACTATTGTGTCGGAGCGTCCTGGCCACCATATGCGTGAGATGTGGCATCCTTTGGGGCCGATCGCCATCATCACCGCGTTTAATTTTCCCGTGGCGGTCTGGATGTGGAATGCGGCGTTGGCGTTGGTGTGCGGGGATTCTATTGTCTGGAAGCCGTCGGAGAAAACGCCGCTTTGCGCGCTGGCCTGCCAGAATCTTTTCGACAGGGCGGCGGCAAAATTCAAAAAATCCGGTCATAAAATTCCAGCCGATTTATCCCAGATCGTCATTGGTGGCCGTGATGTCGGTGAGGCGTTGGCCGAAAGCCCCTTGTTTCCTCTCGTTAGTGCCACTGGGAGTGTCCGCATGGGGCGCGAGGTTGGGCAAAAGGTCGCCGCCCGATTTGGCAGGTCGTTGCTGGAGCTGGGCGGTAATAACGGTATGATCGCCGCCCCGAGTGCCAATCTTGATATGGCCGTGCGTTCTATCTTGTTTGGCGCGGCCGGGACATGCGGCCAGCGTTGCACGTCTTTGCGCCGCCTGTTTGTGCATGACAGCATCTATAAAAAACTCGTTCCGGCGTTGGTCAAATCTTATGGCCAGATACGCGTGGGCAATCCGCTTGATAAGGACACACTGGTTGGTCCGTTGATCGATGAAGATGCTTTTGAAAAAATGCAAAAATCGTTGAAGGCGGCCACAGCGCAGGGTGGAAAAATCCTTGTCGGCGGCGGGCGCGCATCAGTCAAAAAAGGCGGAGCTTATGTTCATCCGGCGATTGTGGAGATGCCACGGCAAAGTGACATTGTCCTGCATGAAACATTCGCGCCGATTCTTTATGTGTTCAAATATAAAGACATTGAAGACGTGATTGATATTCACAATGCCGTGCCGCAGGGGCTTTCTTCGTCTATTTTTACGGAGAATGTACGGGAGGCAGAATTGTTCCTCTCGGCAACGGGCAGCGATTGTGGCATTGCCAACGTCAATATTGGGACAAGCGGCGCGGAAATCGGCGGCGCGTTCGGCGGCGAAAAGGAAACCGGCGGTGGGCGCGAAAGCGGTTCGGATTCGTGGCGCGCTTATATGCGTCGGCAAACCCAGACGGTGAATTATTCCGATGATCTGCCCCTTGCGCAGGGGGTTAAGTTCGATCTGTAAGGGATTTAACCGATCATTAACTCTTTTGTTGCTACCATAAATAGATGTGGACGAATCGGTACATTCAAAATCATCGCAATTTCAGAATTCGCCGCACAGAAAATCATAGCAAATATCATGGATAGCAATTCCTTGTTTTAACAAGGAAATATCGCGTTTTTGACATGAGGATTTTTGCTGGAATTTGTTGAATCCGGTGACAATGCGTACACTCGGACTCAGGAAAAAAACCGCAACAGGGGAGGTACTACATGACTGCAAATGGAATATCTGCAACATCGCCGCAAACCCGGGTCGAAGCCTTAAGACGCAAGCACGCCGCGCTTAAATCCCGTATCGAAGAGGCGCATGCCACGCCCTCCACCACTGATTTTTATCTCAGGCAGCTAAAAAAACAAAAGCTGATGCTGAAGGAAGAAATAGAAAAAATAAGAACAACGAATTGAGCAGGTCGTTTTACGTTCCAATAAGAACGGCCGGGTAATTCCCGGCCGTGTTTT
>JBASFN010000069.1:0-2404 GCA_049653045.1 Alphaproteobacteria bacterium | reverse complement strand
ATGCTGCGCCGTGCCTCCGATTTTTCTACCGCGCATGATTTTGAATCCAGGGGTCGTGAATAATGATTGCCGGGACTTTTCACGAAGTCCGTCAGGTGCGGTTGATTCCCTTTGTCTGCGGCGCGGGGGCGAAGCTTGCCGGGAGCGAGCGCGGCCCCGTGGAAATCAAAAAACATGGATTGCAGGCCGAGCTATCGAGTGCGTGGCGGCAAGTCGCATGGCAGGAAGACCCGGAAATCTTGTACTTGCGCGAACGGGATATGATGGCCGCTTTGCCGCCCTTGGGGAGTCCGGAGCGACGGATCGTTGTGCTGGATCATTGCCGGGATATTGCGGATCGAGTTGAAGCGGTTGTCCGGAGTGGGGCGATGCCGGTAACGCTTGGCGGTGATCATTCGATGGCGGCGGGGACGATTGCAGGGTTTGCGCGGGCAAAAAACGCGCATGGACGGATCGGCGTGATCTGGATTGACGCGCATGGAGATATTCATACGCCGGAGACTAGCCCGTCGAAGGCTATTCACGGGATGCCCGTGGCATCGCTTCTTGGGATCGGCGACAAGGATTTTTCGATGATTGGTGGTGCGGTTCCTGTTTTAAGGCCGGAGCATATCGCCTATCTGGGGCTTCGTAGTACCGAGCCGGAAGAGGATGAGCGGATCAGGGCTATGGGTATTCGTGCTTATGCCATGAAGGATATTTCCCCGGCGTGTACGGAGGAAGTTTTTAATCAAGCGTGGGAAGTCGTGACGCAAGGCACGGATTATTTTGTCCTGTCGATTGATCTGGATGCATTTGATCCGGAGGAGGCGTCGTCCGTTGGGTCGCCTGAGCCGGGCGGGTTTAAAAAGGCGGAGACGCTTGCCGCGTTGGGTAAGCTGGCGGCGAAAAGAATGCCTGATATGATTGAGATCGTCGAATTCAATCCGGCCATGGGTGATGCGGATAAAACATACGCGTTGCTGCGTGATATTTTAAAGGCACTGCTGGGCGAGCGGATACTATACGGGTAGAATATTATCCCGTTTTCTTTAGTAATCCTTCGCGCCGCAGGACGGCATCGGGGTCGGCATCACGTCCACGGAAGCGGGCATAGAGGATTTTTGGGTGTTCGCTGCCGCCCTTTGATAGTACTTCGTTTTTATAGGAATCCGCCGTTTTTCGGTCGTAAAGACCGCGTTCTTTGAACAACTCGAACGTGTCGGCATCGAGGACTTCGGCCCATTTGTAGCTGTAGTATCCGGCGGAATACCCGCCGCCGAAAATATGTGTGAAGGCATTGGAGGACGGTCCCGCGAGGCGCGGGAACAGGGTTGTGTCTTTTGTGACCGTATCCTCGAACGTCGCAACATCGGTCACGCCGGAGGGGTCTTGCGCGTGCCATGCCATGTCGAGTGTTGCGAAATTGACCTGACGCAATCCCGCCCATGCCACCATGAAATTCATGGAGTCGCGGAGTTTTTCTATGAGGCTTTCCGGGATTTTTTCGCCCGTTTCGTAATGCGCGGCGAACAGGTCGAGGGTTTCCTTTTCGTAGCACCAGTTTTCCTGAACTTGCGATGGCAGTTCGACGAAATCCCAGAGGACGCTGGTTCCCGATAGTGAGCGATAGGTGACCTTTGACAGCAGGGCATGCATCGCGTGTCCCATTTCGTGGAACAGCGTTAAAACTTCGTCATGCGTGAGAAGGGCGGGTTTGTTTGCCGTTGGTTTGGTGAAATTGCAGACGATGGAAACGAGGGGGTTTTCGAGTTTTCCGCCGAATAGTCCTTGATTGCGGTATGTGGTTTTCCATGCGCCCTGTTTTTTGCCCTTGCGTGGGAAGAAATCAGCGTAGAGTGTGCCGATGAATGCGCCGGATTGTTCGTCGATTACATCGAATGCTTGTGCATCCGGATGCCAGACAGGGTATTTGGCGGTTTTTTCGAATTTGACGCCGAATAATTTGCTGAAATGCGTGAAGCAGCCCTTTAGCACGTTATCGAGTGGCAAATAGGGGCGGAAATCCTCGGAGGAGAATTTGAACAATTCTTCTTTCATTTTTTCGCTGTAATAGCCGACATCCCACGGTTTTAAATCTGCCGGGCCACCGTTCTTTTTTGCGAAGTCTTGAAGGCTTTTCAGGTCGCTCAGGGCGGCGGGTTTATAAACTTTTTTTAGTCTATCTAAAAATCCCATGACGGTTTCCGGTTTTTCCGCCATGCGTTCTTCGAGTACGTAATGCGCGTGGGTTTTGTAGCCGAGCAGATTGGCGCGTTCGTGTTTTAATTTGACGACCTGCAGGATATTCGGCGAATTGTCGAACTCGCCTTTCCAGGCACGCGAGGCAAAGGCGTGCCAGATTTTTTCGCGTAAATCCCGGTTGTCGGCGTATTGGATGAAGGGCATGTAACTTGGCATGTCC
>JBASFN010000068.1:0-5824 GCA_049653045.1 Alphaproteobacteria bacterium | reverse complement strand
GTGCGGCGACTGCGTCATGCTTTCCTGCCCGCCCGCGATTACGATCTGTGCATCGCCCAGAAGGATGGACTGCGCCCCGAGGGCGATGCTGCGAAGACCCGAGCCGCAGACCTGATTGATGGTCAGAGCGGTTTTATCCTGCGGGATGCCGGACGCGATAGCCGACTGCCGCGCCGGGTTCTGCCCCGCCCCGGCGGTCAAGGCCTGCCCCATAATGATGTCGTCGATTTCCGACGCGCCGACTCCGGATTCTTGAAGCGCGGCGAGGATCACCGCCTTGCCAAGCTCCACAGCGGACAAGCCACCCAAAGCCCCACCAAGATTGCCAATCGCCGTTCGCTTTGCTGCGACGATCACTATGTTGTCATTGGATGTCATGTTGTCCTCCTGCGTGACGCTGGCTAGACAATAGGGCGCATGGCGTCCCTTGGCAAGATTTGTTGCAAAAAAAATCTATTTTTTTCGTATCCAGTCAGCCACAGGTCGCCATACTTTTTCAATCGCCCCGGCTCCGGCGATCATACCGACATGCCCGCATGGCGGCGTTATAAGCTCAGCCCCCGGAATGGACTCCGCCAGTGCGGTTGCGGCCTCGTAATCTACCAGCCTGTCGGTTTTCGAGGCAATCACCAGCACCCTCGATTGTATCGCCTCGAGGGTCACAGGACGCCCCCCTATCTGCCATTTTTGTGCGGCCGTTGCGTTCTCAAAAAACCACGACTTTATACAATGCTGCGCTACCGCGCCCGGCAAATCAACGCCGTCATTCAGCCAATCCTCGACCGCGATAAAAAGCCGGAACTCTTCGCTATTTTC
Source organism: Alphaproteobacteria bacterium (assembly GCA_049653045.1). Classification (GTDB taxonomy): domain Bacteria; phylum Pseudomonadota; class Alphaproteobacteria; order Micavibrionales; family Micavibrionaceae; genus UBA7657. Next base: position 5,008 of record JBASFN010000068.1, on the reverse strand, counting down.
CTTCATTTTTACAAAGGCAGAAAATTTTCTTGCTGCAGCATCCGGATTAAGAGAGGCGAATAATATCTGCATCCAGTCCTTCGGCAGAAAGCCTTTTTCCGCGATAGCCGGAAAGGCGGATGGCGCCCAGAACTGCACCCGCGCCAGCATGTTTTTTGCGCCAGCATGAAAGTCCCATGGCGCAGCAAGGAAGATCAAAGAGTCTATCGACTTTGCGGCAGGAATTGCCGCCCCCGCGAGCAACGTTCCACCCATACAATAGCCAAGGACATTGACCGCCCTGCCCGATTTTTTTGCCGCATACTCAATCCCCGGAACGAGACGCTGCATTATAATGTCCTCTACCGATTGCTGGCCGGGATCGCCAACCCCCTCCCCCCAATCCAGCAGATAAGACGTGATTCCTTGATCGGCAAACCATCGCAGCATCGACCGCCCCGGCATCAGGTCGAGGATATAGCCCCTGTTCACCATCGAGGGGATAAGGAGAATAACCGGATTATTTTTATCGATCGCACGCCCTGGGATCGACTGGAGGGTTGTTGTTCCCTGTTGCCAGATTACCTCAAGTGGCTCTCGCTCGTTTACAAAAGAGGCCTGTTGATACCGTTGTATGCCGAGCAGCATGGCCTTTAAATCCTCGCGCACGACGCCTTCATCCTGCAATAGAAAATCGCCCGAAACGCCTTGTGCAGACGCAGCTAGGCCAAGTTGGACGGCAAGAGGATGAGGCCCTTTACGCATGGGAAAATTGCTCCTTTGTGCTGCATAATTTATAGAAAATACAAAAAAGAATCCATATCCACTTTTCTTTAACCTGATTTCGTGCATAATGAGGCCATACCCCAATGCAGCAAAATTATGTGAAGGTGCAATATGCCAAAAACAAAACAGGGCAGTGAAGAGCCAACCGTTATCAAGAAATACGCAAATCGCCGTCTGTATGACACGGGTCGCAGCAGCTATGTCACGCTCGACGATTTGTGCGAAATGGTAAAAGACGGATATGATTTCGTCGTTTATGATGCAAAGAGCGGCGACGATATTACCCGCTCTGTTCTCACCCAGATTATCGCCGAAAAAGAAACAACGGGCGGACAAAGCATGTTGCCGACCGGATTCTTGCGGAAATTGATCGGCTTTTACGGCGATGGTGTCCAGCCCTTTATTCCGAACTATCTGGAGACGACCATTGATCTCTTCGCCAAAAATCAGGAACGCCTGCGCGAGCAGATGAGCAAATCCTTTCAGGGGTTACAAGGCATGAACCCGATGAGCATGGCCAGCAACATGACCGGCATGAAAGGCATGTTTCCCCCCGCCATCGAGGAAATGAACCGTCAGAACATGGCAATGTTCGAGCGCACCATGAAAATGTTCAACCCGCTCAACATGGCGACAAACGCCTGCAACGCTACGAAAGAGTGCAGCTCCAAAGAGGATAAAATCAAAGACCTCAAAAAAAGTATCTCGGAAATAGAACAGGAAATCAGCCGTCTGGCTGCGGAGTAACCTTTCCTGTCACGTAACAAAAAGCGGGCCGTTTGTGCCCGCTTTTTTTATTTGATCGTCCGCCAGAGAAAACGTCACTTCCCGATTTGCTTCAGGACATTATCGCGGATCTCCATGGCGTCATCGAGTTTATCGGTCGGGGTTTCGTGCGCGAGAGCGGTAAAGGTTCCGTTCTGGCTGAAGAAAATAAGGGACGCGGATGAACTGACGCCGCCACCAACGCAGGCGATCTCGTATGTAGAAATTCGCGTCTCGCCCTTCTGGGAGCTTTCATCCGGCACGACGGCAAAATCATTACCGCATCTTTTCTTAGTCTGTTCAATATAGGATTGAACTTCCTTATCAAAACGCTTCGGATCGGATAATGGCTTTTGGACGGACGATCCGTAAACATCGTCGGCCTTCCATTGATACGATAATTTATCGCTGCCCGATGCCGAGGAGACAATACTGACGGCTGATGCGCTTGAGGCAACATGCGCCCTTTCCAGCAAGGCGGGGACATCCACCGCTGGCTTATATAGCCCGCCGTGGCTGGCCGATGTCGCATTAGCGGGATTAGCCTCCGCCCAAGAGGCGGATGGCGGCGGGGGTATTTTTTTATCGGTCGAAGACAGATCGGCCTTCCCCTCGTTTAATATTTTTTTCGAGGCGTCATTCGCCGCGGCCACCGATTGCGGCGTTACAGCGCGGGTTTCGTTGATCCGGGCATTATAGGACGCGTCAGCGCCCGCATCATCCTTGACCTCAATTTTCGCATAAGGGTCTTCGGAGGCACGCAGGCTGATATTGCCTTCTTCTGCCTTTACAGGAGTTTTTACAGGAGGCTCTTTCATGCTGCGCTCAAATTTTTGCGCCTCATTGACCTCGCTGGCGATTTCCTTTTTAGAGGGGCCTGTCCCGGCCGCCAGAATATCTTCGGCGGCGAGAGACTCCTTGTCCGTTCCTTGATCCGCCTCTTGCGGGGCGGCGGGCGTGACATCTTCGGCGACGACATCCGCAACAGGAACCTTGGCTGTACCGGCGAAATCAAGCAGGGATTTTGCCTGATCGGCTTGCGCTGGCGCCTCTACCTTTTGCCCCGCAGACATTTGATTTTTGAGACGCATATAATCGCGGGCGGCTTGCTGGATTTCCATCTGATCGCCACCGGCTTTCGCCTCGCCCAGTTTTTTCTCAAGACGGATCATTTCCTGTTCGATGGAACTGGATGACAGAGGCTGCGGCTCTATGGCCACGGGCGCAGGTTCGGAAGGCGGCGCGATTGCGGGAGCGGCCACGGCAACGGGAGCCGGATCTGGCTGTTTTGCTGCGGCGATTTTCGCTTCCTTGGCGGCTTGTTCTTCAGCCTCTTTCTTGGCCTTCTTTTTCGCCTCTTTTTGCTGCGCTTCCTGTTTCTTCATTTTCTCTTGCGCCGCCTTCGCTTCGGCCTCGGCCTTCTTCAGGGATTCCTCGGCAGCAGCCGCTTTTTCCGTGCTTTGCTTTAACTCGGCTTTCAGGGCGTTGATTTCAGAATCCTTGGCCTCCAACCCCGCCACTTTGCTGCGAAGCGTTTCGTTCTCGCGGCTTAAGGTTTCAACTTCGGGGTTCGGCACGGCCGGCGCGGCGACAGGCGGCGCACCGGGCGTAGGCGTTTGCTGCGCCATTTCTTTCAATTTTTGATTTTCCGCACGCAAACGGGCAACCTCTTCGCGCAGCGAAACAAGCTCGGCCAACTCGGCTTCTTTTTGCTGCAACTGCGCCTGCAAGGTGCGGTTATCATCCTGCGCCTTTTGTAACTGCGCGGCCAGATCGCCGCCGGGGTTGCCCGGCGCGGCAGGCGCATTGACCTTGGCTTGCAATTCATTATTTTGCTGCCGCAGCGTTTCCATTTCGGCCTGAAGATTTTTGTTGGTCTCTACAAGCGTCTGGTTTTCGGCAATCGTCTTTTTCAGGGATTCATTTTCGGCCTTTAGTGCCTCAATCGTTTTTGCATCTTCCGAGACAACATTATTGGTTTCCGCCTGAATTTTTTGCAGCAACGCATCGTTCTTGGTTTCAAGTCCGACGACTTTTTGTGTCAGAGCCTCCGCCTTTGATGGGCCGCGCAAGGCAGTCTCCACCAGTTGGCGTTCAAGCTCCTCGTTTGTCGTCCGCAGCATTTGCACCTCGGAAGACAGTTTTGTCATTTCCGCGATCTTGCCCTCCTTTGCGGCGATTTCACCGGAGAGTCTTTCAATCTGACCTTTCAATTCAGACACGGCGGCCTCGGCATTGCCGGACGCCTCTTTTTCCTCGACAAGAGCCTGAAGGCGGAGATTTTCCTTCTTCAATGCCTCCATCTGCCCACGGCTTTCATCCAGTTCGGCCGTTTCCTGTTCTATTGCGCCCTTCCTCAGGTTTTTATTTTCGTCCTGAAGCGCGGTCACTAGCTTTTGCAAGTCCTGCGCCCGAGCAAGATCTGTGGCCGTTTTATCAAGTTCGGCTTTTAAATTTTCGTTTTGCTGGTTAAGAGCCACGAGATCGGCATCAGATCGATCATCGGCCGCACTGCTTTCCGCCATTTTTTGAAGACGGGCATTTTCCTGCTGCAATGTTTCTATTCTGTCATTCAGGACTTCCTGTTGGATGTCGCCCGCCTGACGCGTTTCCAGCGCCATCCGTAAATCGCTGTTTTCCTTGATAAGGCGCTCAATCGATTCAATGTCCTTTTGCGAGCGCACAGACGACGCATCGCCGGACTGAATCGCCTTTAATTTTCTTTCCAACTCCAGATTTTCCGACTCAAGTGCCGAAATCTGGCCAGTCAACTGGTCAACAACAATGGATTCGCTACGATCTGTTTCGTCTTCGCGGGTTACGGATTCAACAGGAACAGCGCGCATACGGCGCGTCTGCTCCCCGAGCGATGACAGTTTTTTACGAGCGGCGGCCATGTCCTGATTATACTCGCTATCCTCTGATGAGAATTCAGGCGTAAACTCCTCCGCCGCCGGGGTGACAGGAACGCCAATACAAGACGCCAGCTTTGTATGACCGACATCAATATCAGCCAGATCAAAATTATAAGCCTTGCCGCCAAACTCTACGCGCAAGAATCCTGTTTTCTCTAACGCACCGAAGAACGCCTCGTCACTGCCGAGCCGGATCACGAAGGCCTGATTGGACACAGGATAAACTTCAAAAGCGCGCTGCTGCCCCGCACCGGGATCCAGCATCACTTGCATCGCTTCGGCCTGACGGAATTTCGGACTTTGGAAATCGAGGGCGAAAGAGGCCTCGTTCCCCTGATTGCGGGCAAAGGTCAAAACCGTGTTCGGGCGGAACCGCCGCGCCATCGCACAATAAGGATTACCGCCATCGGATGCCTCAACCTTACTAACGGCCCACTGGGTCGAAGGCTGAAGGGCGACGCCCTTTTGTGCCTGCGCTTGCTGGGGGGCGAGTGCATTGGCTGTAGCGATCAAACCGATAAACGCGGCTGAGTACATAAGGGAACGCTTGGTCATGGCTGTGC
>JBASFN010000067.1:0-4060 GCA_049653045.1 Alphaproteobacteria bacterium | reverse complement strand
ATGCTGTGCGAGCGCGGCGCGAGTTTTGGCTACAATACGTTGGTGTCGGATATGCGCTCCATCCCCATCATGCGGCAGACGGGCTATCCGATTATTTACGATGCAACCCATTCGGTTCAGCAACCGGGCGGGCAGGGAACATCCTCGGGCGGCGACCGGGAAATGGTTCCGGTTCTGGCGCGGGCGGCCGTGGCCGTGGGGGTTGCTGGCGTTTTCATGGAAACCCACGATGACCCCGATTGCGCCCCCTCCGACGGCCCCAACATGGTAAAATTCCAGCATTTACAAGGGATTCTAGAGACCCTGAAAGAACTCGACCTGATCGCCAAAAAAGTGATATAATACAAAGAGAAACAAGGATTGTTTTCTATGGCCAATATGTTTGATGGAATAACGGGCGGAGCCCTGAATATCCTCGGTGCAGCGCGCTCATTTTATCCGGGCATCGGTTTGTCTCGCCGGGCGCATGACCTCAGTGCCCAGTTCCTTGGTCAGTCGGCCTCCTCCCTCAACAAGATTTTATCCTTGAATGTCAGCGGCAACGCGACGAACGAGGCGATCCAGCTTAAAATCCTCGCCATCCGCTCTAGCCTCCCCGAAAGCCAGCTATCCGAGTCCGTGCGCGGTCTCAGCGTCGATACCGAGGCGTGATTTATTCCCTTTTGTCTTGACCTTTATCGGGAATCTTTCTTAAGTGTTCCCGGTTTAACGTCATGCTGAGCGAAGCTCTTCAGTCGCTTCGCTCCTTCAGAATGACAGGCAAGGGGAATGGCTATGACCGCGATTAAAAATATCCACGCAAGACAGGTTCTCGATAGCCGGGGCAATCCCACTGTTGAGGTTGATGTAACGCTGGAAAGCGGTGCTATGGGCCGTGCTGCCGTCCCTTCCGGTGCTTCGACGGGGGCGCATGAGGCGGTGGAGCTGCGCGACGGCGATAAAAGCCGCTATCTCGGTAAGGGCGTGATGAAGGCGGTTCAAAACGCCAACACGGAAATCCTGAAAGCCTTGAAGGGCAAAGACGCGGCGGATCAGAAGTCCATCGACAAAATTATGATCGACCTTGATGGCACGGAAAACAAAGGTCGCCTCGGCGCGAACGCGATCCTCGGTGTCTCGATGGCCACGGCAAAGGCCATCGCACAGGAAAAGGGTGAGCCGCTCTTTCGCTCCATCGGCGGTAAGGGGGCGCATATCCTCCCCACGCCAATGATGAATATCATCAATGGTGGCGCACATGCCGACAACCCGGTCGATATTCAGGAATTTATGATTATGCCGATTTCCGCGCCCTCGTTCGGCGAAGGCTTGCGCGCCGGGGCGGAAATTTTCCACGCGCTGAAAAAACAACTTTCAAACGCTGGCCTCAACACGAATGTCGGCGACGAGGGCGGCTTCGCCCCGGCGGTGAAATCCTCCGAGCAAGCTCTCGATTTCATCATGAAGGCGATAGAGGCCGCCGGGTACAAGGCCGGACAGGACATCGTCATCGCGCTCGATTCCGCCTCGACCGAATTTTACAAAGACGGAAAATATAATATGGAGGGCGAAGGAAAAATCCTCTCCTCTGATGAGATGATCCGCTATTACGAGGCGCTCTGTGCGAAATACCCGATTGTCTCGATTGAGGACGGACTGGCCGAGGATGACTGGGCGGGGTGGAAATCCCTGACTGCCGCGCTGGGCGGTAAGGTCCAGTTGGTCGGCGATGATTTATATGTAACGAATCCGAAACGCCTTGTGCGCGGCATCGATGAAAAATCCGGCAACGCGATCTTGGTCAAGGTCAACCAGATCGGTACATTGACCGAAACGCTGGAGGCCATCGACATGGCGAAAAAGGCGGGCTTTGGCGTTGTCCTGTCGCACCGCTCCGGCGAGACGGAGGATTCCACCATCGCCGACCTCGCGGTGGCGACGAACGCGGGGCAAATTAAAACCGGCTCACTCTCCCGCTCCGACCGTATCGCCAAATACAACCAGTTGCTTCGGATCGAGGAAGTTCTGGGCGGAACGGCGGTTTACTCAGGCGCATCCTTCCTGCGCGCTCCTGTTGAGGCAAAAAAACTGCGGGCGTGAATTTTTTGAATCAAAAGAGTCGGTTAGCGGGACGTGTTCTTTTTTTGTTCACGCTAACCTGTTGAGTTTATTTGTTTTTTCCAGTTGACGCCATGAGTCGGGCGTGATTCTATAAAAATATGAGCAAGCTTTTGATCCATCGCGCCTTTATCCGGGAAAACCTCGTTTTCCTCATTGGCTTGTGTCTGTGTCTTTATTTTGTGTATCACGCCATTCAGGGCAACCGCAGTTTCCTTAGGATGCTCTCCCTCAATTCCCAGATCGAAAAAACAACGGCGGAGCATGAAACACTCGCCGCCGAACGGGCAAAGCTGGAGGCAAAAGTCGTGATGATGCGCCCCGGATCGCTCAGCAAGGATATGCTGGAGGAACGCGCCCGCGCCGTTCTCGGCTATCAACGACCAGACGAAATGCAGGTTCTGGATTAGTCTTCCACAAGCAAGAATCCAACGTGTCGCTAAAGGCAACATTGTATTTATTTTGACACGCAAAAGCGGGTAATAAAATTACAAGAAATTATATTACAAGAAATTTTCTTTGTTTTCAGCATGTTGCAGCGCACAAAAAGACGCTTTTTTATAGATGGGGTAAAAAAAATAGGGTAGCTAGGTGTATACTATAATCTTCAGAACAGGGGGATTGACCATGGCAGCCGAGAAAACAAAAAAGAAGCCAAAGCTAAGAAGTATTTCAAACACAATGCCGGAGCCGACGATGGAGGAGGTCAAACGTCTCTACCGCGAAATGTTGCTCATTCGTCGTTTCGAGGAAAAAGCGGGTCAGCTTTACGGCATGGGGCTAATCGGTGGATTTTGCCATCTCTATATCGGGCAAGAGGCCGTCGTCACGGGCATCAACTCCGTTCAGGAAAAGCGCGATACGGTTGTCACATCCTACCGCGATCACGCGCACATGCTGGCTTGCGGCATGGATGCGCGGGGCATCATGGCGGAACTGACAGGACGCATCACGGGGTATTCGCGGGGCAAGGGCGGCTCGATGCATATGTTCAGCAAGGAAGAAAATTTCTTCGGCGGCCACGGCATAGTCGGCGCGGGCACGGCGATTGGAGCGGGGTTAGGCTTCGCACATAAATACAAGGGCGACGGCGGCGTGGCGATTGCCTATATGGGTGATGGCGCGTCAAACCAGGGGCAGGTGGCGGAGTGCTATAACATGGCCTCGCTCTGGAAGCTTCCGGTTCTGTTCGTCATCGAAAACAACCAGTACGGCATGGGTACAAGCGTCAAACGATCGTCGGCGGGTCAGTTGTATAGACGCGGCGAAGGATACGACATCCCCGGCGAACAGGTGGACGGCATGGATGTATTCGCGGTACAGGCGGCGGCGCGTCAGGCACTCGATTACGTCCGCACCGGCAATGGCCCCTACGTGCTGGAGATGATGACCTATCGCTATCGCGGCCACTCAATGTCCGACCCGGCCAAATACCGGAGCAAGGAAGAAGTAGAGTCGTACAAGGAAAACCGCGACCCGATCACGCACCTGAAAGATCGGATGGATCAAATGGGCATCCCGGAAAGCGACATTAAATCCATCGACAACGAAATCAAATCAATCGTCAACGAAGCCGCCCAATTCGCGCAAGATTCCCCCGAACCGGAGTCAGGGGAATTATGGACGGATGTGTTGGTATCAGAGGATCAGAATCTCAGATGATCGGAATCTCGGAAAATATGGTTCTGATATTCGGAGATTCCGAGATTCTGAAATTCTCATTTTGGAGAAATGTACAATGACTACACAAATTCTAATGCCTGCACTATCACCCACCATGACAGAAGGCAATCTCGCACGGTGGCTCAAGAACGAGGGCGACGCAGTGAAAGCCGGCGACGTGATCGCCGAAATCGAAACCGACAAGGCGACGATGGAGGTCGAGGCTGTGGATGAGGGCAAACTTGGCAAAATCCTGGTTCCCGAGGGCACGCAGGGCGTGGCTGTTAACGCTGTCATTGCC
>JBASFN010000066.1:0-2778 GCA_049653045.1 Alphaproteobacteria bacterium | reverse complement strand
GTTTAATTCCGTGCCGCGTCAAACAGTTAAGAACCCCGACATGGGAAAACCCCCGCGCCAGACCGCCGCCAAGGGCAAGACCGATCCCCGGCTCGTGTCTGGAGCCTATATCACCCATGCCTTTGCCGCCGTTATTATTCATCATTTATCTTATTGAAATACCTTGCGGAAACCTGCAATCTCTACCTCAGTTAATTATACCACGGCCTGATACCGGACGATATGAATATAGCTGCTGCAACGCCAAAAATGACCAGCCTCAGCCTTATAAAACGGCTGATGGGCACGTATTTGTTTCCCTACCGCTTCAGTATGGCGCGGGGGCTGTTTTTCATGGTGATCGAGGCTCTGTTGACCGCGCTGCTCGCCCAGATGATGCAGCCTTTGATGGATCGCGTTCTGGGCGGCAAGGAGACCCATCTCATTATCCCCTTTGGCCTTGCCATCATGGCAACATTTTTTATCCGGGGGCTGGCCACCTATACGCACAGCATCATTATGAACAAAGTTGGGCAATCCGTCGTCGGCGACATCCAACGAGATTTATTCGGCAAACTCATTTCGATGGAACTTTCGTTTTTTCATGCCAACCCGAGCGGCCAGCTTGTTTCGAGGGTTATCAGCGATGTCAGCATCATGCGAATGGCGGTGGCCGAAAGCACAACCGGGTTTGGCAAAAACGTCCTGACGCTTGCCCTTTTGATTGGAGTCATGTTTTTTCAGGATTTCAATCTTTCCCTCATGGCCTTGGTTATTTTTCCGTTTGCTACATTTTTTGTGGCCAACATCGGCAAAAAAATTCGGAAGGTCTCCAAAAAAATTCAGGGGGAAACCGCGCTTCTTTCCGACAGGCTATCCCAGATTTTTCAGGGAATCCGGCAGGTTCAGGCATACGGCGCGGAAACCCATGAAAAGGAACGGGCAGGGCAGGCGATCAAAAAAGTTCGAGAACTAATGATTAAATCCGTCCGCATCGGCAACATGGCCACACCGATGAATGAATTCCTGATCGGGGCTGTTGTTTGCGGCATCGTTATTTATGGCGGCTATAAAATCGCGGACGGGCAGATGACCATCGGCCAGCTTACGGCGTTCCTCACGGCCTTTACCCTTGCCTATGAGCCGATGAAAAAACTGGCGCGCCTCAACAATTCCATCCAGATGGGAATCGGTGCGTCCGAGCGTGTTTTTCAAATGCTCGATCTTGAACCGGCGATCAAGGACTCGCCCGAAGCAAAGCCCCTGCAAATCGCCGAGGCGGAAATCTCCTTTGAGAATGTTTCTTTTATCTACGATCAAAAGGAATCAAAAGCTCTCGACGGGATTTCCTTTACCGCACGCCCCGGAAAAGTCACTGCGCTTGTTGGACCGTCGGGCGGCGGAAAGAGTACGATCATCAATATGATTCCCCGATTTTACGATCCAGAATCCGGACGCATTGCCCTCAACGGCATGGATGCTCGGGGTTTTACCCTGCAAAGCCTGCGCCGGAATATTGCGCTTGTCTCTCAGGACATCACGATTTTTGACGAAACGGTCGAGGCCAATATCGCCTATGGCAAGGAAGGCGCAAGCTTTGATGAAATCCGCTCTGCCGCCATGGCCGCCGCCGCACATGGTTTTATCGAGCAACTGGAGCAGGGATACCAAACCCGCCTTGGCGAGGATGGCGTCAAACTCTCCGGCGGCCAACGTCAGCGTATTGCTATTGCTCGCGCCATTTTAAGAAACGCGCCGATCCTCCTTCTCGACGAGGCCACATCTGCTCTCGATAACGAATCCGAATTGCTGGTGCAAAATGCCCTACAGAATTTGGAGAAGGGGCGTACGACCATCGTCATCGCCCACCGCCTCTCCACGGTGCAAGAGGCCGACCGCATCATTGTCCTCGACAAGGGAAAAATCGTTGAGGAAGGGCGGCACGAAGACCTTCTGAAACAAAACGGTCTTTACGCCCATATGTATAAAACAGGGCTGCGCGAGTGACCTTTATAAGCAGGAAAAAGATGGTGGATTTTATTTTTGTATTTGCCTTGGTGTATCTGGCGACCACGGCCTATCTCTATTTCAATCAACGCAACCTCGTCTATTTCCCCGATAAAACTCGGCCGGCAATCACAGCCGGGGCCGAGGTTATCACTGTTCAAACATCCGATGGTCTGACCCTTGAGGGCTGGTACTATCCTCCGAAAAATCCATCACTCCCGGTCATTCTCCATTTTCAGGGCAATGCCGGCAATCAGGCACACCGGGCATGGAAGGCTGAATTTTTTGCGGGGCAGGGATACGGCGTTCTGCTGGCGGGTTATCGCGGTTATGGCGGCAACCCCGGCTCAGTCAGCGAGGAAGGGCTTTATAACGATGGGCGCGCCTATGTTGAATTTCTGAAAACCGGGAACAGGCCGATCATCCTTTACGGCGAATCCCTTGGCACAGGCATCGCCACCCGCATGGCGGCGGAATACGACATCGCAGGGCTGATTTTAGAAGCCCCCTACAGCTCTATCGTTGATGTTGCTCAATCGATTTATATATTTATTCCCGTCCGCCAACTCCTTAAAGACAAATTCCAGAGCATCCAGAGTATCGGCAAGGTTAAAGCCCCGAAACTGTTCATCCACGGCGAGAGGGACGCAACAATCCCCATCCGCTTTGGCCGAAAACTGTTTGACGCCGCCCAGGAGCCAAAATCCTTCATTTCCATAGATTCTGCGGGGCATAATGATCTCTATATGAACGGGACGGCATTGCATGTTTTGCAATTTTTAAGCACAATAC
>JBASFN010000065.1:0-5596 GCA_049653045.1 Alphaproteobacteria bacterium | reverse complement strand
CCTTCGAGGTGGTGGCCATTCTGTCCGGCCTCGCCCTGATAGTGAGGGCACTTTAGCGGCAACTATAAACAACGTCTGTAATAGCGGCCGCATGGTCGTTGACCAGATTTAAATTATGCCCGCATTCGATCAATATGCCCCTGACCTTTTCAGAAATATTGACGCCGCTATTATCCGGATTTTGAAAGTAAGGGGTCAAGATGCTGCGTATTCTGAGCGAAGCCTCAGAAGCCGCTTTGACATTTTCAGGATTACTTTGAGTCAGAAATTTTTCAACAAGATTTCCGGCTTCTAAAACTGTCTTTTGCACCGAGGGCGCAGGAATCCCATTATGAGCCTGAGGAACCATTTTTGACACCCGTATCAAAAAGAATAAGACATTTCAAATTTATCATTGGCATTCAGCAAGGCATCTTGAATGACAAGAGTCTTCATTTGTGCGTTTTTGGGATCAAATCGTGTTTCAAGAGCCGATTGTATATTTTGAATGAAAGTAGCCAGTTTTGAATCCTGATCTTCATTTCCAAGAACAAAATTCTCAACCGCCGGCCCGATAATATCCGTCCGGATATCATTGCTGAGTCCGGATATTCTGGAATCCGCAAGGACGGATTGCTTTAATATTTCGGATAATGCATTTTTCGGCATAACGCTCATTTTATATCTCCCTGTATGTATTTTTTTAATTTTGTGTATATTTATATAGCAAATAATGCTTATGCAAGAAATTTATTATACGTTATGCACATATTTTTAATAACCCATTGGAAAGACAGTCTTTATGCCCCTTCTCCTCCCCAAGATTATCGGTCATCGCGGCGCGGCTGCCTATGCCCCCGAAAACACGCTGGAGGGGATTCATACCGCCGCCGATATGGGTGTTGAATGGGTGGAGCTGGATGTGAAGCTGACCAAGGATTTCGTCCCGATCCTGTTCCATGACGATACGCTGGAGCGCACGACCAATGGCGGGGATCGCCCCGTCGCCCAATGTACGTATGACGACATTAAGCAACTGGAGGCCGGAAGCTGGTTCGGTGAATCCTTCGCCGGGATTAAAATTCCGACACTAGAGGAAGCCTTGGACGTTCTGATCGAGCGCGGCCTTGGCCTCAACATGGAGATCAAGCCCTGCCCCGGCCGCGAAAAGGAAACGGCGGAAGTCGCCCTCGATATATTGTCCCAGTTCTGGGATGACCATGACCGCTTGCTCATCTCCAGTTTTTCTCATGTATCGATGGAGACAGCCCTTGATATGGCGAACGACTGGAGCCGGGGGTTTTTATTGCCCGAGGAATGGCCGGAGAACTGGCGCGATCTAGCGGACTATCTCGATATTTCCGTTTTCAACGTAAACGGTAACACGGTTACCCGCGAGGATATAAGTGCCTTACTAGAGCGGGAAAAGCCTATTTTGGCCTATACGATCAATGATCCAGACCGCGCCAATTTGCTCCAGAGTTGGGGCGTGGACGGGTTTTTCAGTGATGAGCCGGATGTGATCCGCGAGGAAATACTCCCGACCCACTAATTTCATTGACATATTTATGTTTTGTGGTTATTTATTCACAAAACAGGAGAAAAATATGACTTTTCAAGCCGGAACAATAATCATCGAGGATGAACGCGAATATTTAAAAATGATGGCCGTCGCAAGAGCAAGGGACGTATTGTTACACGAAATACAAAAAAATGGGGAACTGCATTATGCTCTGGCGCAGATCGAAGCCATACAAGGCGCAAAGAAGACCTTTAATGAAAATGTAAGCTTAACGAATTCACGTGCCCTCGCCGCCATAGGCAAAACGATGAACGGCATCAATCATTCAACAGAAGAGCTGCATGCAATGATAAAATCGGCTTACGATTCAGCCAGTGCGATCCTGATTAAAAAATACAATCACCCTCTGACGAATGCCCCAGAACAGGAAAAATAATTACGCCCCGTTCGCCATGTCATCAAGCTGGCTGTGCGGGGGCATGCCAACGGCGTTAAAGCCGCAATCGACATAGTGTACCTCGCCCGTTACTGCACTGGATAAATCAGAGAGCAGGTAAAGACCCGCGCCGCCGATCTCTTCCAATTCTACAGGTCTGCGAAGCGGTGAGGTCATGGTGCTGTATTTATAGGTTTTGCGCGCCCCGCCAATCACCGCGCCGGCGAGTGTCCGCATCGGCCCAGCGGAAATCGCGTTCACCCGCACGCCCTCAGGCCCCAGATCAGCCGCCAGATACCGAACGGAGGCCTCAAGCGCGGCCTTGGCCACGCCCATAATGTTGTAAGACGGCATCACCTTTTCCGCGCCGTAATAGGACAGCGTCACCGCGCTGCCGCCCTCTGTCATTAAGTCCTTCGCCCGCCGCATAACGGAGGTAAACGAGTAGCAGGAGATATGCATGGTCTGGAGAAAATTGTTCAGCGTCGTATCGACATACCGCCCTTGCAATTCATCCTTGTTACTATAGGCAATCGCGTGGATCAGAAAATCAATGGAACCCCATTCGTTTTTCAGTTTTTCAAAGGTTCTATCTAAGCTTTCTTCATTCTGCACATCGCAATCGAGAATAATTTTAGAGCCAATGCTTTCGGCCAAGGGCTTCACGCGCTTTCCGAAGGCATCACCCTGATAGGTGAACGCCATTTCCGCGCCGTGCTTATGAAGCGTTTCCGCCATCCCCCATGCGATGGAATGGTCGTTCGCCACGCCCATCACCAGCCCGCGCTTTCCCTTCATTAAGTCCATGATCTATCCTTCATACCGGCTCAAGGCCAAAGTCGCGTTCGTCCCGCCAAAGCCAAAGGAATTGGACAGCACCGTTTCATGCCGCACATTATCAATGCGTTTTTGGGCAATTGGAATTCCAGCCGCGCCTTCATCCAGATTTTAAATGTTGATCGACGGCTCGACAAAATCATCCCGCATCATCAGCAAGCAATAAATCGCCTCCTGCACACCTGTTGCGCCGAGGGAATGTCCGGTCATGGATTTCGTCGCGCTGATATGCGGTATGTCTTTTCCGGCGAAAACCTCGCGGATGGCGTTCAGTTCCGTGATGTCGCCCACCGGCGTGGATGTGCCGTGCGTGTTGATATAGGTCACGGGCGTTTTAATCGTGGAGAGTGCCTGTTTCATACAGCGCACCGCGCCCTCGCCGCTCGGCGCCACCATGTCGTGCCCGTCCGAAGTTGCGCCATATCCGGTCACTTCCGCGTAGATTTTTGCGCCGCGAGCCTTCGCGTGTTCCAGTTCCTCCAGCACGACAACCCCGCCGCCGCCAGCAATCACAAACCCATCGCGGTCACGATCATAGGCACGTGCGGCACGGGCGGGCGTATCGTTATATTTCGACGACATCGCCCCCATCGCATCGAACAAAACAGAAAGCGTCCAATCTAAATCCTCTCCGCCGCCCGCAAACATAACATCCTGCTTGCCCCACTGGATTTGCTCCACCGCATTGCCAATGCAATGCGCAGACGTCGAGCAAGCCGATGAAATGGAATAATTCACGCCCTTGATTTTAAAATTCGTCGCCGCCGTAGCCGAAGCCGTCGAACTCATGCATTTGGGAACGGCAAAGGGGCCAACGCGCTTGGGGCCTTTTTCACGCGCAATATCCGCCGCCGCGACTTGCGCCCGCGTCGAAGGCCCGCCCGAGCCGACGATAATCCCCGTGCGCGGATGGCTGACTTGCGTTTCGGCAAGCCCCGCATCTTTAATCGCCTGCTCCATCGAAAGATGCACATACGCCGCCGCATCGCCCATAAAACGATACAGCCGTTTGTCGATCAATTCCTCAGGATTGATATTCGGCTTGCCGTGAACCTGACTGCGAAATCCCATCTGTGTATAGTCCGGCGCGGCAACCACGCCCGACTTCCCGGCCTTGAGCGAAGCCAGAGCCTCCTCAACAGAATTCCCAATGCACGAGACAATGCCCATGCCGGTAACAACGACGCGCCGCAAATGATTTGTCATCTAAAGTGCCTTCGGATTATCAAACAACCCAACCTTTAAATCCGCCGCCTCGTAAATCAGTTTCCCGTCGGCGTACATTTTCCCATCGCCGATCCCGAGAACAAGTTTCCGGTTAATCACGCGCTTTAAATCCACCACGTATTTCACCAGTTTCGTTTCCGGCTGCACCTGCCCGGTCAGCTTCAATTCACCAAGACCAAGGGCGCGCCCAGAACCAAGCGCACCCGTCCACCCCAAATAAAACCCGAGCAACTGCCACAGCGCATCGAGGCCAAGACACCCCGGCATAACGGGATCAGATTCAAAGTGACAGGCAAAAAACCAGAGGTCGGGTTTAATATCGAATTCCGCCTCGATCACGCCCTTGCCATGTGCGCCGCCATCGACAGAAACATTCGTAATACGGTCGAACATCAACATCGGCGGCAATGGAAGGCGTGCATTGCCCGGCCCGAATATCTGGCCGTGGCCGCAAGAAATTAAATCATCATAGCTGTAGCTTGATTTTGGCTGGAAGCTCATCTCTGACCTTAACGCTGTGTTTGTCATGGGAAAGTTATAGGGGGATTAGCCTCTTGGCGCAAGCCTTTAGCCGATTTTCAATAGGCCGCGAGCATGTGGTTCATGCAGACCGATTTGTAAGTTTCGGTAATGGCCATCATGGCAAGGGGTTTGGCAATGGCGGGTTCAAGGTCGGGAACATCCCCGCCTGAGGCTACGGCGATCATACGCCCCGCCGCCTTGGCACAGGCAACGGATTGTTCATACTGGTTTTTCATCTGAATCGTGGTGAAGAAGCTCTGGCAGAACGGCTCAATCCCCAGAATTAAATCGACGGGCGCATTAAGGGGCGTATCATTGGCCGCCAGCCCGAACCGCCAATCACTCCCGGCCGGAACGCCAAGGCGGATGGCCTCTTGGGTCATAACATAAACAACGCGATCGAGATTTTCAGGCAGGTCAGACCCCCTGAAAATCTGGCAGGAATCGGTATTAAGGGACAAGGCAAGCCTACGGCCGGAAACGGCACTAAGAGCGGCAATGCAATCTGCCAGCGACCAACCCTCTTCCGCAACCTTTTTTTCAATCACAATATCGCATAATTCCTGTGCTGACACCTCAAACGCAAGGCAACGCACAGCGCATTCAACAAGCAAGCGCAAGGTCTCTTCTCTCGGCTGGCCTTCTTCTTCCCAACTGACGATCAAATTGTGGATAATCACCATAATCAGATCATGGAATTCAAAGGCGCAATCGAGCCATTCTTCAAAAAACTCGCGGGCGGCCAACCTCCCGCGCTCGGTTTCATGGTCTAAAATATGTGCCGGAGGCAACGCACCGGGGGCCAGCGTCCCTTCCGCCGGTTTGCAATCAAGGAGCACAGAAAGCTTTTTAAACCCGGCCTGCATTGCCTGATCCGGGTCGTCAAACACAAGATAAGTTTCCACAAGGACACCCGCGATATGCTGGATAACCTTCATCGCATCCGTGCCGCGCTTCGGCTCGGTCGCAAGGCGTATTAGTCCGGCATAAAGCCGTCCGGCCATATCGGGCTTATTAGTCAGGGCAAACATGTGATTTCGGTATTTGGGGTTCAGGAGGCTTGTGGACAACTC
>JBASFN010000064.1:0-8408 GCA_049653045.1 Alphaproteobacteria bacterium | reverse complement strand
GATTTTGGGGATGGGGAATGGGTAGAGGTTTAAATGTAGCGAAGTTACGAAGAGGCGAAGGAAAAGGTTTTTAACACGAAGGGCACGAAGAACACTAAGGCCACTAAGAAAAATTTATTAAAAAACTTAGTGTTAATTTTTTCTGCACCCCTGTAGTTTTTTGAGAGAATATACATCATGGCTGATCTTAACCCCCTTATCCGCGTCCGCAAGCATAGCGTTGAGCAGAAGCAGAAATTTTTGGCGGAGCTTTATCGGCAGGCGGAGGAATTGATCGGTCAAAGACTTACGTTGCAAAAACAGGTGGA
Organism: Alphaproteobacteria bacterium; assembly: GCA_049653045.1. Classification (GTDB taxonomy): domain Bacteria; phylum Pseudomonadota; class Alphaproteobacteria; order Micavibrionales; family Micavibrionaceae; genus UBA7657. The sequence continues at coordinate 8,100 of JBASFN010000064.1, read as the reverse complement.
GGCCGAGCGCGAGGCGTTAAAAAAAATGGATGAGTCCATTGATATGATGGTGGCGTTTAATAATTATGTCGAGGCGGTCAAGAGCCGTATTGCCGATATTGATGAGGCGGAGAAAAAGCTGGAGGTGCGGATCGACATTGCGCGGGAGGACATGCGCGAGGCCTTTGCCGAGTTTAAAAAAATAGAAATCACGCAGGAACGCCGCGAGGATGCGGAGTATAAAGCACTGGAAAAAAAGCAATCTGAATTGCTGGATGACATGGCGATTGAAGGGTATCGGCGGCGGATGGAGGAGGGGTGAGCTATTGTGTCATCCAGACCTCCCCTCTAGTCATCCCCGCGAAAGCGGGGACCGAGTAAGAATTAGGTGCGACGCTTTGCGTCGCGTATTTTATGCCGGATCCCCGTTCACGCTCTCCTGTTTAGCTAAAGCTACGCAGGATCGCTGCCGGGGATGACATTTTTTTTACGCTGAAACCCCGAAATTTCCGCTTTCCGGCGTGATCGTTACCCATTTTTCCGGATCGTTTTGGAACGAGAGTTCGCCTGTGATGGACGTCTTGCCGAGTGTGTCGGCGTAAAGGCGGCGCATGTCTTCCTGCATCGGGCGGCTGAACGGTTGCAAGCTACGGACGATGAGGTCAAGACGCGGATGGCGGAATAACCCGTCCACTTGCACCTTACCCATTACATCTAGATTCAGGTCGAACACAAAACGCATTTGTTTTCCGGTTTGGTCTTTATTGCCCTCGCGCCCGTCGTTTTTATAATAGAGCGTGATTTTGTGCATCTGGTTTTCCCAAAAGAGTGGGATGGACAGGCCGCGCCAGTCTTGCGCCACGGGTTCGGAGGCAAGTTTTCCGAGGGTGGAGCCTTCTGAAGTCAGCCGTGACAGAAGGCCGGATTTCCCGGCGCGCCGCAGGGAATCGGTCGCGCTGTTCCCCAGCCATTCGGTTAAGTCGCCGCCGCGCACCGCCGCGATAAAAAACAAGGCCGCCGGCCCAAGCTGCGCCGGGTTGGTGGGCGAAGGGGTCATTCTGGCCATCGCCTGCGCCGCCATCGGCATGATCTGAAGCAAGGTTTGGTAAATCTCGTCCATCACCGGCCAAGGTGATGGGGTCAGAAGAAAAGCAGGTGAGGGGGGAAGAAGAGATGTCGTTGTAACGGTTGCTGTGAATGATGCAGGATTGGCGGCGATATTATTATCTTGCGGGATCAGCGTCAGGGGTGTGCCGGGAAGAATAGTGCCGTCCGGGAGGTGCATGACAAAGAATGCAGGCTCGCCCGTTGTCGGTGACATCATGCCGATGACGGGAAGGTTTTGCGGTGTTGTGCCGACGACAAGCGCGGGAATTTCTCCGGCCTTTTGATTGTTGAGAATGAAGGGCTTGCCGATGTCACGAAGGAGGGAAAGTGCAGGCGTTTGTTCCTGTGAGGGTGGCGTCACGAGCGGCAGGATGTCATCGGTATGAAGTGATGCGATCACGGCGCGGGCGGGGGAGTTCACGAGAGGAGTAAGTGTCGTGACCCCTTTAAAGACATCATCTATGGTCGGTTGTGGCGGCAGAGTGGAGGAAGCCAGAAAAGAATCGGGCTGGATTTCGGCTTCTCCTTCCGGAAAAAATGCGGTGCTTTGGGGTAAGAGAGGAACAGATTCGATAAGAGGGGGCGTGGAGATTTTAAGGGCGGCGCTGGTGATAATCTCTACGGCGTTTTGCGCGATGATCTGCACTTTGTTTTCAATGGTAGATTGGAGCGTTGTGACAATCGCCTCGACAGGCAAGGAAATAGACGTGGAAACAGCCTCGGGCGGCAGGGATTCTAGGCGTACAATCACCCCTTCAATAAGTCTGGGGGGTGGTGGCAGTGGTGTATCATTCGGTGGGCGTACATCGTCCACGTCTATATCCACCGGGGTTTGAAGCGGACGGGGCGGGAGTGGAGCATCTGGCGTTACCCGTACAGTCTGTGGCGGTTTTCCCGCCGGGATGTCGATCTCGACTTCATCCCCTGGGCGCAGGGAGAGTTGTTTAGGGTCGGGGCGAATGTCGATGTCGCCTTTGTTGGTGCGGACGCGCACGCTTCCGTCCGGATTCTGCCGGATGACGAGGCCTTTTATTTTGACAGGCGTTTTAACGTCGGAAAGTTCAAGAGGGAGTTTTTCAATCAGCGCATTAGGCCCGGAAGAGGGTTTGGAAGAGCCGCCTGTGCCGGGAGCCTGCAACACCGGAATTTTCGTTGGGCCGGTGGTCATGGGATTAAACCTGTCCCAGCGTTCTTATTCTGGCTCTTGGATGGATTTCGTTTTGGGACATCACGGTTGTTTGTGGGCGGAAGCGTTCAACCACCGAGCGCACATAAGGGCGGATGCCGGGCGAGGTGAGAAGCACGGGGATTTCTCCTTGCGCCGATAGGCGGTCATAGGTTTGACGGATCGCGCCGATGAATTCCTGAAGGCGGCTGGGCGGCATGGCGAGTTGTTTTTCCTCGCCCGCACCGATGAGGGATTCAGCGAAGGACTGCTCCCACTCCGGTGAGAGGGTCACAAGCGGCACAACACCGTTGGCGTTCGTCGCGGAATCACAAAGCTGGCGGGCGAGGCGGCTCCGCACGTGTTCGGTGATGTGGGCGGTGTTCTTGGTGTAGGCTCCGGCCTCGGCGATGCCCTCCAAAATAGCGGGCAGGTCGCGGACGGAGACGCGCTCGGCAAGGAGACGCTGGAGGATGCGCTGCAAGCCGCCGACGGAAACTTGGCTCGGGATAACGTCGGCAACGAGTTTCTGGTAGTCCTGCGGCAGTTCGTTGAGGAGTTTTTGCGTCTCAGAATAATTCAGCAGGTCCGGCATGTTGTCTTTGATAATCTCGGTGATGTGCGTGGTAATCACGGTGGGCGCATCGACAACCGTATAGCCCTTGAAATGGGCTTCTTCGCGGTGGCGTTCGTCGATCCACATGGCAGGCAGGCCAAAGGTCGGCTCGGTCGTGCTTTCACCGGGCAGGGATATGGGCGCGCCCGTTGGATCCATGCACATCATCATGCCGGGGCGGACATCGCCTTTTCCGGCTTCGATCTCTTTGATGCGGACGGTGTAGGTGCTGGCCGGGAGTTGCAGATTGTCCTGAATGCGGACAGCCGGGAGCACATAGCCCATATCTTCGGCCAACTGGCGGCGCAGGCCTTTGATCTGGTCGGTGAGTTTGTTGCCGCCCTCGCCCTGTACGAGGGGGAGTAAGCCATACCCCAATTCGAGACGTATCGTATCCATGGCGAGGGCTTTGGCGATAGGTTCTTCTGCTGGTTTGACACCGGCCGCCTTGACGGTTTTTTCCTCGATGATTTTGTTGTCGACGATTTTCTGACGCTGGAAGGAGAAATAGGACATGGCTCCGAGTATGGCTCCGAGCGTCATAAAGGGGGCGGCGGGAATGGCGGGCACAAGGCCGAGGGCAAAAAGAAGGGCGGCACTCATCCCGAGAGCGCGGGGGTAGCGTCCGAACTGGGAAAATAATTCTTGATCGGCGGAGCCTTCAATCCCCGCCTTGGTAACCAGCAAACCGGAGGCAACGGAGACGATCAAGGCCGGGATTTGTGTGACAAGGCCATCGCCGATGGTCAGTAAGGTATAGTTCTTTGCGGCATCGCCAAGACTCATATCGCGGGACACAACCCCGATGATGATTCCGCCGATGATGTTGACGAAAACGATCAAGAGGCCGGCGATGGCATCGCCGCGCACGAATTTGGCCGCGCCGTCCATCGCGCCGTAGAAACTGCTCTCGCCCTCTAGTTTTTTACGGCGGGCTTTGGCTTCTTCTTCGTTAATCATGCCCGCCGACAGGTCGGCATCGATGGCCATTTGTTTGCCGGGCATGGCGTCCAAAGTGAAGCGGGCGGCCACTTCGGCGATACGCCCCGATCCCTTGGTAATAACCACGAAGTTGACGATGACGAGAATGGCAAAAACGATGGAGCCGATCACATATTCGCCGCCGACGATGAATGTGCCAAAGGCTTCGATTACATGCCCGGCGGCATCTGGCCCTGTATGTCCCTTTTCAAGGACAAGTCGCGTTGAGGCGACATTGAGCGAGAGGCGAAGGGATGTGGCTACCAGCAACACGGTCGGAAAGGTTGAGAAGTCAAGCGGATGCTGGATAAACAGCACCGTCATCAGGATCAAAACGGCCAAGGCCACCGAGATCGCAAGGCCAATATCGAGCAGGATGGTTGGCATCGGGATCAGCATGAACAGGATGATGCAGATGATACCGAGCGCAAAAATTACGTCCGAACGGAAATAGGGCGCAAGCACAGCCATGCCGCCGCCCACAGTTCCAGGGGCTTTTGTTGTCGTTGTAGGCAGTCTAGTGGCTTCGGCCATGAGAAAACAGGAGTGAATCGTTGAAAATACGAACCCGTGCCTATTCTATAGTCATTCCAATCAAAATTCCAACGCTGTCATGTTGAGCGCAGCGAAACATCCCGACGGGATCCTTCGCTGGCGCTCAGGATGACAATTGTTTTTTGATTGATGTGACATAATTGTTGGTGGGGGTGTTCGGTGTGGGATGATTTACATCGTAAACCCTCCCCTTGCCCCTCCCTTAGGGAGGGGAATATTGAGTTACTCCCCGCTTGCAGAAGCGGGGACGTTGACGCCCTCGTCTTTATACTGGTTCAGTTTATTGCGAAGGGTGCGGATGGAGATGCCGAGGATATTGGCGGCATGGGTGCGGTTCCCCAAGCAATGCTCCAGCGTATTGATGATCAGGTCGCGCTCCACCGCCGCCACCGTTCGGCCAATGAGGGTTTCGACTGCGCCGGGGTGTTGGATGACGTTTGAAGTGCCCTCACCCTGTCTCGCTTCGCTCGCCTTCTCTCTCCCTTCAGGGAGAGGGAATGAGGGTGAGGGAGCGTCGATATGTATGGAATCGGCCTCGATCTCGTCCTCAATGGACACAAGAATGGCGCGGTGCATGGTGTTTTCCAGCTCCCGGATATTGCCGCGCCAGCCGTATGATTTCATTTTCCTGAGCGCGTCGCTTGAGATTTTTTTTCGTTTGATGCCGTTGGCATCCGCATATTTGTCGGCAAAAAATTGTGCCAGTTTTTCGATGTCCGATGGTCGTTCGCGCAAGGAGGGGAGGCGCAAGTTTACAACATTCAGGCGGAAGTATAAATCCTCGCGGAATCCCCCCGATTTTACGAAGGCTTCAAGATTGCGGTTCGATGTGGCGACGATGCGTGTATCTACCTTGACGGCATCGTTCGAGCCGACGCGGGTGATTTCTTTTTCCTGAAGGACGCGCAGTAATTTAGCCTGAAGCTGCGGCGCCATTTCCGAGACTTCATCCAGTAGTAACGTGCCGCCCTGGGCTTCTTCGAATTTACCGATCCGCCGTCCCGTTGCGCCGGTGAACGCGCCCTTTTCGTGGCCGAACAACTCGGATTCCAGCAGGTTTTCCGGGATGGCCGCGCAGTTGACGGCAATAAAGGGGCCATTGCCGCGCTTTGACTTGCGGTGGATATATTGCGACATGACCTCTTTGCCGGTTCCGGATTCGCCGGTGATAAGGACAGTGGCTTCGCTCGGCGCAATTTTTTCGGCCAGCTTTATAACCGATTGCATCGCGGCATCGGCAGCGATCATGGTGTTGTTGTCTTCGGTGACGGCGGCAAGGAGCGCGCCGATCATTTCGGCATCGGGGGGCAGGGGGACATATTCCTTTGCCCCGTCCTGAATGGCCTTAACCGCCGAGCGTGCATCACTGTTGATGCCGCAGGCGATGACGGGGATATGGATACGCTCTAGTTTTAGCCGTTCGACGAAATCACCGATTTTTTGCTTCACGTCGATCATAACAAGATCGGCACCCTTGCCGTTCAAGAGCGCACCGATGGCCTGTTCGGTATCCTCGCAGTGAACGACTTTCGCCCCTTTCTGGAGGGCGATTTTTCCGGCCTGAGATATAAAGCCTTCAAGACGGCCAATAATCATTAAACGCATGGGATTGATATACCAGAGCTGGAGGCGGTGTTAAGAGGCACGGTCGGATTTTACGATCTCTGTCATGGTTACGCCGAGTTTGTCTTCAACAACCACAACCTCGCCCCGTGCTACCAGCCTATTGTTGACATAAATATCTATAGCCTCACCCACCTTGCGGTCGAGTTCGACGACGGCTCCCCGACCCAGTTTCAAAAGCTGGCTGACCTGCATGGTCGATTTGCCAAGAACGGCGGAGATTTGGACGGGAATGTCATAGATAGCGTTGACATCGCTGGCCATGGGTTCGCCGATGTCGAAATCGTCGGCGGGGTTTTTCTTTAGACGCGCATCGTCGTCTATTTCATTCAGGCTCATACCTTTTTTGGCATCGTCATTTTCCATGCTCATGCAATTTCTCCGTCTGCCCCTGATTCATTGCCTCCATCATGGCCTGTTAAAGCCTTCTTCGCAAGAACCTGTTGTACGGCCGCCCGAACGTCATCCGCAAGTTTCTGGCGATCGAGGAGGGCGCCGCCCTCGCTCCAGGCCATCCGGCAGGCCCCCTCTAGCAGCGCAGGGTCGCCTTTGACAGAGAATCGCAGTTCGATTCCTGCGTTCTTAAGACTGTTCAGGTGTTCCTCGATGCGCGGCGCGACATCGGGGGTAACTGTGATGGAGAGGTGGCTTTGACCCTCCTGTTTTTTAAGGATTTCAGAGAGATTTTCTTTTAGCTCGGCAAACCCGGCATGGGCGTTATAGAGGGGGAATATCTGCTCGAAGATCGACAGGGTCAGGCGGACGGTTTCGGCTTCAAAAACTTTCTCACGCATGGCTTCCGCCGCGCTGATTTCGGTAAGTTGCTTTTGTATTTTTTCAAGAACCAGCGATGTTTGTTTGAGTTGGGAGGCTTCGGCCTCTTTCAATCCGGCGGTTTTTCCTTCCGCCATGGATTTTTGCCGGGCGGCGGCAAGTTCTTCTTCGGTGAAAACGGGGGCGGCAGGCTCTTCGACATGGTCGTCGTCGAAAATATTGGCATTAAAGAAATATTTCTGTTTCTTGCCCTGAAGTGCCTTGTCGGTCATGGTGTCCTGACTTTAACCCTAGTAGATCATCTGGTCGTCGCCGTCGCTGCCTGATGCGATAATAATTTCGCCGCGTGCTTCGAGGTCTTTGGCGACATTGACGATATATTGCTGGGCTTCCTCGACATCCTTGAGGCGTACCGGCCCCATGGATCCCATATCTTCTTTCATAATCTTCGCGGCGCGTTCCGACATGTTGCTGAAGAACAGGTCGCGGAGCGTATCGGCGGCTCCCTTCAGTGCGATCGGCAGCTTGTCCTTGTCCACAGCGCGGATAAGTGTTTGAACCGCCGTCGGATCGAGTTTGCCGAGGTCTTCGAAGGTGAACATGAGCGAGCGGATTTTTTCCGCCGATTCCGGAACGGATTTTTCGAGTTGTTCGAGGAAGCGGCCTTCGACGACGCGATCCATGTTGTTGAAAATCTCTGCGATCATCTCGTGGCTGTCGCGGCGCTGGGTCTTGGCGAGGTTGGTCATAAATTCCGTCCGCAGAGTCTTTTCAACCTCTTCGAGGATTTCCCTCTGTACCGTTTCCATGCGGAGCATCCGGTGAATGACCTCAAGCGCGAAGTTCTCCGGCATCATGGCCAGTACGCGAGCCGCATGGTCGGACGATACCTTGGATAGGACAACGGCGACGGTTTGCGGATATTCTTTCTGAAGAAAGTTGGCAAGGATTTCCTCGTTCACGTTCCCGAGTTTTTCCCACATATTGCGTCCGGCTGGCCCCCGGATTTCTTCCATGATGTTGTTGATGCGCTCTTTGGGGATACCGGCCTTCTGGAGGACGCGTTCCGTACTGCTTTGCGTTCCGATCAGCGCGTTGGTGGAGGACATTTGTTCCGAGAAATCGACAAACAGCCTTTCGACCACGGACGGATGGACTTTTCCGAGTTGCGCCATGGTCTGCGAGATTTCCATGATCTCGTCCTCTTCCATGTGCTCGAATATTTTTGCAGTCGCTTCTTCGCTGAGTGACAGCATCAGGATTGAGGCCTTTTCGGGGCCTGTGTGGGTTCGGTAATCTT
>JBASFN010000063.1:0-5073 GCA_049653045.1 Alphaproteobacteria bacterium | reverse complement strand
GCTTCGAGTTGCTTGATCGTATCGACTTCGATTTCTATTTTTAGTGTGTGGCCTATGTTTTTCACGGCATCGAGAGCTTGTTTCACGCCGCCAGCCAAGGCGATGTGGTTGTCTTTTATCAGGATGGCGTCATCAAGGCCGAAGCGGTGGTTATGGCCGCCGCCGCAAGTTACCGCGTATTTTTGCAAGGTGCGAAGGCCGGGAATTGTTTTGCGCGTGTCGCAGATTTTTGCCTTTGTGCCTTTTATTTTTTCAACGTAGGCGGCGGTCAATGTGGCGACGCCGGAGAGGTGCTGGATGAAGTTGAGGGCTGTGCGTTCGGCGGTGAGAAGGGGGCGTGCGGGGCCGGAAATTTCGGCGATGTCTTGGCCTGCGGTTACCTTGTCGCCGTCTTCGGCGTGGAGGGTAATGTCAAAATCCGGATCGGTGAGGGTGAAGGCGGAGAGGCCGACGATCAGTCCGGCGATCACGCCGGGTTTGCGGGCGCGTAAAATCGCGGTGGCCGAGGCGTTGGCGGGGACGGTTAATTCGGATGTCACATCGCGCCCGTGGCCGAGGTCTTCGAGCAGGGCGGCGCGGACGGTGTTTTCAATCAGGATCGGGTTCATGGTTTTTAAATTTCTAACTCAATTCCAGCATTCTTTCCACGGCGCGCCGGGCGGCGGGGATGATGGCGGGGTCTATGGTGACCTCCGGGGTTTCGGTTTGCAGGCATTCCAGAATTTTCGGCAGGGTGATGCGTTTCATGTGCGGGCACATCTGGCAGGTGCCGATCATTTCAACCTCGGGGTTGGCGGCCGCGATGTTATCGCTCATGGAGCATTCGGTCATCAGGACGGCTTTTTTGGGCTGGTTTTTCTTGATGTAATCGTCCATCTGCGCGGTCGAGCCGGTGTAGTCGGATACCGCGATGACCTCGGGCGGGCATTCGGGGTGGGCGAGGACGATCACGTCGCCGTGTTCTTTTCTAATGCGGCGGACATCTTCGGCACTGAAGCGTTCATGGACGATGCAGCTTCCGTCCCAGATGATGATTTTTACTTTTGTTTGCGCCGCGACGTTTTGAGCCAAGAATTTATCAGGGGTCATAATGACCGTGTCGTGGCCTTGTTTGCCGAGAGCCTCGACGATTTTGAGGGCGTTGGAGGAGGTGCAGCAAACATCGCTTTCGGCTTTGACCTCGGCGGAGGTGTTGACGTAGGTGACGACGGGGACGCCGGGGTGCTCGGCCTTTATTTTACGCACGTCGGCGGCGGTGATGGATTCGGACAGGCTGCATCCGGCCTTCATGTCGGGGATCAGGATTTTTTTATCGGGGCATAGGACTTTCGAGGTTTCCGCCATGAAATGGACGCCGCACTGGACGATGATTTTCGCGGGGGTTTTTGCGGCCTCCTGCGCGAGTTTCAGGGAATCGCCGACGATGTCGCCCACGCCATAGAAAATATCCGGGGTCATGTAATTATGGGCGAGAATGACGGCGTTTTTCTCGCGTTTCAGGCGATTGATTTCATGGATATAGGGCGCAAGGGTTTTCCAATAGTCCTCGCGGTACTGGCGGGATAGCTTCGCGTACAGTGGCGCGGTGGCCTTGGCCACTTCGTCGGTGTATTTCAGAGTGTTGTCTTGTGTGAGCGTCGCCATATTTGTTCTTTATATGTTCGCTGTTATTTCGTAAGTTGATGTATGTCACATATCTTAGGGGTCAAGGTCAAGAAATATGGCTGATTTATTCATGGTTGAAAATGCGCCGGAGCCGGAGGGGAAAAGACCCCTGCCGGATCGGATGAGGCCGCAGAGCCTCGATGATGTGGCGGGGCAGGATCATTTGATCGGGTCTAGCGGGGTTTTGCGCGGGATGGTGGAAGGGGGGAGCCTTCATTCCTTTATTCTCTGGGGGCCGCCGGGGTGCGGGAAAACCACGCTGGCGCGGATTATTGCTCGTCATTCTGACCTTCATTTTGAGCAGGTTTCGGCGATTTTTGCGGGTGTGGCCGATTTACGGAAGATTTTCGATGCGGCGAAGCTGCGTCACCGGAACGGCAAGGGGACGTTATTGTTCGTGGATGAAATCCATCGGTTTTCAAAATCGCAGCAGGATGCGTTTTTGCCCGTCATGGAGGATGGGACGATTATTTTGATCGGCGCGACGACGGAAAATCCATCCTTTGAGCTGAATGCCGCGCTTTTGTCCCGCGCGCAGGTGTTTGTTTTGAAGCGGCTGGATGATGCTGCGCTCGAGATTTTGCTGGCGCGGGCGGAAGAGGAGGCCGGGCGGAAACTCCCCCTTGAGACCCGCGCCCGCGATACGCTGAAGGCCATGGCCGATGGTGACGGGCGGTATATGTTGTCGATGGCGGAGCAGGTGTTTAATGCAAACCCCTCACCCCAACCCTCTCCCGGAGGGAGAGGGGGCGTATTGAGCGTGGAGGATCTCCTCAAAATTGTACAGCGCCGTGCGCCGCTGTACGATAAAAAAGATGACGCGCATTATAATTTGATTAGTGCGCTGCATAAATCGGTGCGGGGGTCGGATGCGGATGCCGCGCTGTACTGGTTTGCGCGGATGCTGGCGGGGGGCGAGCATCCGGAATATATCGCACGGCGGATGACGCGGATGGCGGTTGAGGATATTGGCCTTGCCGATCCGCAGGCTTTGCCGATGTGCATCGCGGCGTGGCAGACCTATGAGCGGCTGGGCAGTCCGGAAGGGGAATTGGCGCTGGCGGAGGTGTTGGTTTATCTGGCGACCGCGCCGAAGTCGAATGCGTCTTATGCGGCCTATAAGGCGGCGGTGCGGGCGGCGCAGGAGACAGGATCGCTGGCCCCGCCCAAGCATATTCTGAATGCGCCGACGAAGTTGATGAAGCAGGAAGGGTATGGCGCGGGATATGCCTATGATCATGATACGGCGGAGGGGTTTTCAGGCCAGAATTATTTCCCCGACGGTATGGCGCGTGCGCAGTTTTACGACCCGCCCGAGCGGGGTTTTGAGCGCGAGATTAAAAAGCGGTTGGAGTATTGGGCGAAGTTGCGGGCAAGAGATTAGCCCGCTTTCTTCTTCCTGTTCTTTTGCGCCAGCAATGTCAGGCATTCCACGGTCATTGAGAAGGCGATGGCGACGTAGAGATATTCACGCGGGATGTGGAAGTGCGCGGCGTCGGCGATGAGGGCCATGCCGACCAGCAAGAGAAAGCTGAGCGCCAGCATCTTGATCGACAGGTGTTTTTGCACGAAGGCGGCGGTGGGTTCGGCGGCCACCAGCATGATGAGGATGGCTATGCCGACGGCGGCGATCATCACGGGTAGGTTGTCGGTCATGCCGACGGCGGTGATGACGGAGTCGAGCGAGAAGACGAGATCGAGAATGACGATCTGCATGATGACGCTGGAGAATTTCACCTTTTTCTTTGTGCTATCGGCTTCTTCTTCGTGGCCTTCGACGGTGTGATGGATTTCGTGGGTTCCCTTATACAGCAGGAACAGGCCGCCGACGCCGAGAATGAGGTCGCGTCCGGATACGCCGTGGCCGGCGATGGAGAAGAGTTCGCCCGTTAGCCCGGCAATCCATGCGATGCCGCAGAGCATGACAATTCGCATTATAAGGGCGAGGGCAAGGCCGATCATTCGTGCCTTTTTTTGTTGTTCCGGCGGGAGTTTTGCCGAGACGATCGAGAGGAAAATGACGTTATCGATGCCGAGGACGATTTCAAGAATCGTCAGGGTGAGCAGACTGCTCCAGATCGTAATATCAAAAATCCAGTCGAACATTTGTTTTTTCTCCTTGGCGTCAGGATAGCATATTTATCAGGGATTGCGAGGGGGTGCGCGGCGTTCGGATTCGATGAGATAGATGCCACTGGCGATGATGACGGCTGCGCCTGTTAGCATCCATGCGTCGGGGGTGTCGTTAAAGAGGATGTAGCCAAAGACCAGTGCCCAGAGCATTTCGATGTAGAGGAACGGCGAGACAACTGACGCGGCGGCGGTGCGGAAGGCGTTGGAAATGGCCAGAATGCCGACACAGGCGCAAGTGCCGAGCAGCAGGAAAACTGGGAGATGCGCGAGTTCTGGCATTTTAAATGTCAGGGCGACAAAGGGCGCGGAGAGGATAACCGTGCCGATGACGGGGGCAAAGCCGAGGCTGAAGAGGCTGGGTTTGTTCAGGAATCTGGCGCTGACGAATAGGAAGGCGATTAAAACGGTGAGGCCGAGAGGCAGCAGCATGAGCGGATCGAATGTGCCTGTGCCGGGGCGCATGGCGATGACCACGCCCGCAAATCCGGCGGTCATGGCTAACCATTGCGATTTTGAAGCCTTGTCGCCGAAAAACCAGAGAGCCAGCAGCGTTGCGAAAAAGGGCTTGGTAAAGAGAAGCGTGTAAACATCGGCGAGGGGGAACATCTTGTAGCAATACGTCAGGAGCGCGAGGAGGATGAAATTTAATGCGCCGCGCATGGCGTGGATTTTCCAGTTGGCCCGGTTTTTGATAAAATCACCGCTTCCGCCCAATCGTTTTGATAAAGCGAGGAGGATGACGAGGGAAACGAGACCCTCAATATGGATAATCTGGTAAATGGAATAATATTGCGCCAGCCATTTCGCGCAGATGTCGGCGATGGCAAAGGCGGTGTATCCGGTGAGGGCTAAAAGAATCCCTTTATATGTGGGGCTTAAGGCGGTAAACATGAGAGCGGATCGACCTGTTACTAATATGTCCCCCCCGCGCAGGCGGGGGTTCGGCAAAAACAAGGCGCACAGCGATGCTGCGCACGTTATTGTATCGGGTCCCCGTTCACGCTCGGCTGCGCCTCGCTGCCGGGGATGACAATGTTGTAGGGAAGTTTAACCATGAAAACAATACTGGCGATTGCGGCGGGTGGCGGGCTTGGGTCTGTGCTGCGGTATGGCGTGGCTGTCGGTGCTTTTCGCCTGCTTGGCGAGGGGTTTCCGTGGGCGACGCTGTTTGTCAATGTTGCGGGGTCGTTTGTTATTGGGCTTTTGACCGGGATTTTCGCCCATGTCTGGCAGCCTTCGGCGGAGGTGCGGGTGTTTTTGATTACGGGATTGCTG
>JBASFN010000062.1:0-2764 GCA_049653045.1 Alphaproteobacteria bacterium | reverse complement strand
CACCCCGGAAAATCCGGCGCGGCACATTTCCTCGAACATCTGATGTTCAAAGGCTCCCCCGGTTTTCCCCCCGGCGAATTTTCAAAAACAATCCGCGCCAAGGGCGGCATCGACAACGCCTTCACCTCGAACGACTACACGGCCTACTACCAATCCATCGCCCTCGATCACCTCGAAACCGTAATGACCATGGAGGCCGGACGTATGCGCGGCCTCGCCCCCCCGCCCGCCGAAATCGCCTCCGAAAACAAGGTCATCCTAGAGGAACGCCGCCAACGGACAGAAAACGACCCCGGCGCAAAACTAGCCGAGCAAATGAACGCACTTCTTTACATCAACCACCCTTACGCCAAACCCGTCATCGGCTGGGCGAATGAAATGGCCACCCTGACATGGGCGGACGAAAAACCCTTCTACGATCTCTGGTACGCACCGAATAACGCCATCCTCATCGTCGCGGGTGATGTAACGAGGGAACAAATCCACACCCTCGCCAAAAAAATATACGGCCCTCTGAAAAAATCGGAAAACTTGCCGGAGCGCACCCGCACACTGTCCCCGCCCTTGCCCGGCGCGGCCGAAGTAACCGTAAAAGACCCCACCATCCGCGAACCTTCGGTGCAAACCGGCTACCGCGTCCCCAGCGCACGGCAAAACAAAAAAGAATCCCTCGCTTTGGAAGTCCTCGCGGAAATCATTGGCGGCGGCTCAACCTCGCGCCTCTACAAATCCCTCGTGATAAACAAAAAAATCGCCACCAACACTGGCCTGTCCTACCGCGCCCAATCATGGGACGACTCCGAAGTCTGGATATACGCAACCCCCGCGCCGGATCAGGACATAAAATCCGTCAAAAAAGAAATGGATAACGAACTCCGCCTCCTCGTGGAAAAAGGCATCACCGACGAAGAATTAAAACAATCCATCAAGCGCATGACGACCGAGGCCATCTACGCCAGAGATAGCCTCACCGGCCCCGCCATGGCGTTTGGCTCTGTTCTCGCCACCGGCGGCACGATTGATGACCTTGAATACTGGACGCACGACATCGCCGCCGTTACTGCCTCGGACATCCACGCCGTTGCCAAAAAATATCTAGACCCAGACGCGCCTCTCGCCCACACCCCCGTCACAGGCTACCTCCTCCCTGAAACGCAAGAGGCAAAAGAATGAACCCCGCCGCCCCAAACCGTCATCCCCGGCCAATGATACACACCTTACTGGTTATCTTGACCTTGATCCTCTACACCACGCCCGCACTCGCCGCCGACAAACTCCTGAACATCCAGGAAGTCACCAGCGCAAAAGGCATAAAGGCATGGCTGGTCGAAGATCACAGCGTCCCCGTCATCGCCATGGAATTCGGCTTCCGGGGCGCTGGCTCTAAACTCGAACCCGTGGAAAAACAGGGTCTCGCCCGTATGCTCTCCAACACCATGGACGAGGGCGCAGGCGATCTCGACTCCCAATCCTTCCAGAAAGAACTCAAAGACCTCTCCATCGGCCTCAGCTTCAGCGCAGGCCGCGACGATTTCACCGGCTCTCTTAAAACCACGACCGAAAACAAAACCCGCGCCTTCGACCTTCTAATGCTGGCGCTATCAAAACCGCGCTTCGACGAGGAACCCGTTGGCCGTATGCGCGCCGCGAACCAGAGCCGCATCCGCTCCTCCCTCTCCGACCCCGACTGGATCGCCGCCCGCATTATGAACGACGCGGCATTCCACGGCCACGCCTACGCGCAAAACAGCGGCGGCACACTCACCAGCCTCGATAAAATCACCCCCGCCGACCTGCGCGAAGCCCACGGCAAAACCATCGGCAAAAACAACGTCGTCGTCGCCGTTGCGGGCGACATGACAAAGGACGAACTCTCCGCCGCCCTCGATACAATCTTCGGCGCACTGCCCGAAATCCCCCTGCCGCCAGAACCGGAAAATATCGCCCTCCAAAATCAGGGAAAAATCTTCGTCTTCAAAAAAGACATCCCGCAAGCCATCATCGAAACCACTCAACCGGGAATCAGCCGAAACGACCCCAACTACCACGCGGCGCAAATGATGAATTTCATCTACGGCTCGTCCGGCTTCGGCTCGCGCCTGACCTCTGAAATCCGTGAAAAACGCGGCCTGACCTACGGCATCTACAGCGGCTTCACCAGCATGCACCACTTCGACGGCCTGCAAGTCTCCACCGCCACGGAAAACAAAAATGCGGGCGAAATAATCTCCCTCGTAAACGCGGAACAGGAAAAAATGAAATCCGCGCCCGTCACGGAACAAGAAATCCGCGACGCAAAATCCTATCTCATCGGCTCCCTGCCGCTTGGTTTAACCACAACCGGCGACATCGCGGGTCTGCTCCTCTCCCTGCAACTCGACGCCCTGCCCATCGACTATCTCGAACGCCGGGAAGACGCCATCGAAAAAACCACCGCCGCCGACATCCAGAAACTCGCACAAAAACTGCTCAATCCCACGAAAACCGTCACTGTCATCATCGGCAACCCCGAAAAGATTGACAAAACGGCCATTATTGTGGAAAAACTGCCAAATGCTGAGTAATCCATCTACATCCCCCGCATGGAAAAACCTGCAAGCGCACGCGGCAAAAATGAAGGCCGCCCATATGCGCGATCTTTTTGCAGAGGACAACAATCGATTCAAAAAATTTCATATCCAGAACGACGGAATCCTACTCGATTATTCCCGCCATATCGCAACCGATGAAACACGAAACCTCTTAATCGACCTTGCCAAAACCA
>JBASFN010000061.1:0-6017 GCA_049653045.1 Alphaproteobacteria bacterium | reverse complement strand
GTTCCATGCGGCGAGGCGTTCTTGCGCCATTTTGAAGGGATCGGCCTTGATGGTAGTTTTTTGCCATTCGTTCGTGATGGTAACGCGCCCGTCCTTGGCCTCAATCGTTTCCACCGGGGAAAAGGCTATATAGGAATACCGCCCCGCAGGGTGCAGGGTATCGGCACTATCGAGCCAGAGGCTATAGGGCCGATTGTGCAGTGCCGAAAAAGCCGCAGGAGCCGTGATTTTCGTTTCAAAAGCGTAGGGTTTCATAAAGCGGTTTTATATTATTTTTTCTCACTTGTCATCTTTGAGCGTTGGAGGGCGATAAGAATCTTTTGATTTCCGCCGTCGCCTCGCCAAGGCCACATTTAAGGATGACGGCGTTTTTGGGGAAGGCACTGTGGAGGCGGGAGGGGAGCATAGAGTCCAGCATGACAAAAACGCCCTTGTCGTCCGCTTGCCGGATCAGGCGGCCAAAGGCCTGTTTCAGTTTCAGGCGGGTTATCATCTCGTCATAGTCTTTTTTGCCGAATCGTTCGCGGCGCGCCTTGTGTAGCAAAGTCGGGCGCGGCCACGGAACGCGGTCGAAAACGATCAATCGGAGCGACTCGCCGGGAACGTCCACGCCGTCGCGGGTGGCGTCGGTTCCCAGCAAACACGCATGGATGTCGTCGCGGAAAATATCGATCAATGTGCCGTTATCGATTTCATCGACATGCTGGGCATAGAGCGTCAGACCTTTTTTTTCGAGGGGGAGGGCAATGCGGGAATGCACGCTCCGCAATCTTTGAATGGCGGTGAACAGGCCGAGCGCGCCGCCGCCTGAGGCCTCAAACAGGGTTTTATATGCGCCCGCGACCTGCGCCATATCATCTTTGCGGACATCGTTGATGATAAAAATCTTGGTTTGCGCGGCGTAATCGAACGGCGAGTCAAAACTGGTTTCCACGGGGGTCGGCGAGAGGTAATTCACCCCGGTGCGAAGCCGCGCCCCGGCCCAGTCGTCGGTGTTGTCGCGTAAAGTAGCCGATGTGATGGCCATGCCGTGCAGATGCGGACGGATCGAGGCGGCAAAGGGTTTCATAGGGTCAATCCAGTGGCGATAAAGTCCGGCATCAATCGCCTTGCCGTCGATGCGCTCAACCTCCATCCAGTCGATAAAGTCTTCGCCGGAATTGCCCTTGTCCTGTTCGATATTCTCAAGCATATCGATCCATGCCTGAAGCGTGGATGCGCCGCGCCGCTCCAACGATTGGGCAACGGCGTCCAGCCTTCGCCGTGTGTCGGCATCCATCATTCCTTCGTCCTCCGCCAGCTTGCGGCGGAAGGCCTTGGCCAGGGATTGCAATGGTTTTTGCAGGCGGCGCAGGGAATTTCTGAGGTTTTTTGCTTTTTCGGGGATGCCGTCATCCA
Organism: Alphaproteobacteria bacterium; assembly: GCA_049653045.1. Taxonomy (GTDB): domain Bacteria; phylum Pseudomonadota; class Alphaproteobacteria; order Micavibrionales; family Micavibrionaceae; genus UBA7657. The sequence continues at coordinate 4,619 of JBASFN010000061.1, read as the reverse complement.
CCGGCCATGCGGGCGTTTCGAGTGAATAGGGGCCATCGCGCCCTTCGGCGCGTGCATAGACCTGCCGATAGACAAGCGAGAGGAAATTTTCGCAAGGACCAAAGGGCGTGCCGTCCTTTAATCGTTTTTGCCAACCTTCCCCGGTCAGGCAGGACGCTTCGTGGATAATGTCCTGTAGGGCTTTTTCGCATTCGGCATCCCCTTCAGCCAACCCTTCGGCGCGGCGTTGCAGTCCGCGTGCCCGTGTTTTTCTCCCGCCTTCCGCGCCGAGCAACCAGCGTCGCAAGTCGCGTGTTTCCTGCGCGGTCAGGTGGGCGCAAAAGGCACTGTCGGCGGCCTCGAATATATGGTGGCCTTCATCGAAGACATAGCGTCCGGGCAGGCCTTCGCCGGGGGAGGATAATGCGGACTGGATCATCACCAGCGCATGATTGGCAACGACGATGCGGGCGTGAGCCGATTTTCGTGTCGAGCGTTCGATAAAGCATTTTTTATAATGGTCACAGGCGGCATAGACGCATTCGCCGCGCCGATCAGCAAGCCCCAGCGTGTACTGGTTTCCAAGCAGGCCACCCAGCCAGCCGGGAAAATCGGCGCCGGTCAGGTCGCCGTCTTTTGTGGCCGCCGTCCAGCGCGCCATGATCCCGGCGGCGATGGCCTGCGCCGGGGTGCGGGCGAGCGAGGCCGCCGCCACGGTTTCATCAAGATTGAGCAAGCACAGGTAATTTTCCCGCCCCTTGCGGACGGCGACATAGGCTTCTTTGATCTCCGGCACGGGATAGATACGGCTGAGTTCTCGGTCGATTTGTTGCTGTAGGTTTTTTGTGAAGGTGGAAATCCACACCGTTCCGGCATTCTTTTCCGCCCAGACGCTGGCGGGGGCGAGATACCCCAGTGTTTTGCCGATGCCTGTTCCGGCCTCGGCGAGGATGATATTCGCTGTTATTTGCGTTTCCGCTGAGGGGGGCGTGGAGATAGGCGCAAAAGCATGGGCGATCTGTTCCGCATAGTTGAATTGTTCCTCGCGTTTTTCCGCATCGCTTCCGAGGGATTTTTCAAGGCGTTCCCGGCATTCTTCCTGTGTAACCGGGTGATGGGCGGGTGGCGGCTCTGGTGCATCCTCCGCCCATTCCGGCAAATGCCGCCAGACATTCAGCGCAGTTTTTGAATGGGTGATCTCTGCCGGGTCATAGGTTTGATCCAGTGCGGAAAATATAAACGGCGTCCATGGCCAGCCCTTGCCGTTCAGTCCCATGACGGCGGCGATTTTTAGCGGGTCTGATTTTTGGCCGGGCGGTTCCTTTCTTAAATCCTCCAGCAGGGCTTTGGCCACGTCGAGCAAAGCCATCGGCATGTCCTCAAAGGTTCCGGGGGCGGGCAGCCCGAGAGCCTTGCACAGCCCCGCCGGGGTGGGAACACAGAATTTCACCGGATGGACAAAGGCAAACAGCTCCAGCACGTCAAAGGCGAGAAAGTCGCTCAAGCCTAGCCGCCCCCTCGTATAGGGCGCATGGCAGACAAGGACAGGGGTCTTATGGACGATCACTTGCGCCTGATCGTGGGGCAGGGTCTTGAGTTCGCCGTTTTTCGTTAAAATACAGGCTTGCGCGGCATTGACCACCAGCGCCGGGATGGCGGGTAATCCGGGCGATTTTTGCCTATTGTCCTGAGGGGATGGGATCATCCTTGTGCATAGCATTATTATAGGGGTTTAACAAAGTGATCTGGTGTGTTGGAAAATAGAAGTTGACAGGAATATTGTTTACATATAAATTATTCCAAAATTACAAAGCGGGAGACAAAAAGATGAATTTATTTCAAAAATTTGCACAGTTTGGCAACACCATTAAGCATCAAGTTGAAGATATTGTTCTTGATGTGCAGCAGAGCAGATTGGAAGCCGATCTTGCGAATGCAAAGAAGGGCATTATCGTGACGAAGAATTTTACGTCGGTTGAGGGTGATCCCAATCTGGTTCCGATCCATATAGAATTCGATCCGAATTCAGAACAAGGAAAGCGTCATATTGCACAGGCTCAAGCCGCCCTTGATGATCTCATAAATGCGCGCTCAGGAACATCTGTGAAGCCCGCAGAAGAAAATAATCTTGATATTCACTGATTGATTTTTTTGGAGTTGATGACATGCCAATATTCCCACCGAATCCCGATTTTAAAGCCGGCGATCTTGACGCGAACGAGAAATCTTTCTCGAATATCTCGAGAAACCAACTCGCAAATCTTTATAATGCAGGTGGTTATGTCGCAGCCGGATCACCGTCGGAGTTTGAAGTCGATGAATCTGGCGTGTCCTACTATTCGGAAATACCTGAAAAGCAGGTCGTTTTTAGCGAAGATTTCTGGCAGCATTTTGACCGGAAATAAGTTTTAAACCGTCTTTGTATTCCGTTCGTTTGTGTTTTCCACGAAGACCGTTCGTGACGGGAACGCGAAAGCCGCTTTCGCCTTGTCCTCGACGAGTTCCTTGATTTTGAAGGCGAGGCCTTCCTTGATTTTCATCCATTCATCAAAGTCGATTGTGCGGGTGAAGCAATTCACCAGAATATCAATGCTGGAGTCGTTGAAGGAATCGACATTGACCGTTGTCGGGGCTTCTTCGGGGCTGGAGAAAATTTTCTCGTTTTCAAGAATATAGGATTTGATCCCGTCGCAGACGGTTTTAAGCTGCGCCGTTGTCGTGCTGTATTTCAGGCCGATAGTCCACCGGATGCGGCGGAACGTCATGCGGCTGAAATTTGTCACCACGGCATCGGCCAGTTTTGAATTGGGCACGTAAATCGGGGCTTTGTCGAAGCGGCGGATGCGGGTGGAGCGGAAGCTGATTTCCTCGACCGTTCCTTCCACAACGCCATCGACCAAGATCCAGTCTCCGGGCTGGAAGCGTTTTTCCGAGATGATCGACATGCCCGCAATCAGGTTTTTGAAGAAATCCTGCGCGCCGAGGGCAATCGCCGCGCCGAACAATCCAAGACCGGCCAGCAAGGGCGCGACCTTGATTCCCCATATTTCAAGGATCGCCGCGCCGCCGATAAAGACAACCATGATTTTCAAGACCTTGAAAACCCACTGCGTCATCATAGAACTGAGCATCCGCTCCAGTTTTTTAAAACTCTGGCTGAGCGGTTCGGTGGCAAGAAAAATTGCCCAGAAAATATTAAAGGCAATGAGGGAGCGCATGGCCTTGTCGAAAATAAACTCCATGTTTTTGCTGAATTCTAGGTATTGACCCGCAAAGAAAACACCCATGATAACGGGAACGAATTTAAGCGGCGGGGTAATACTGGGCAGGATGCGTTCAAAAACGGCGGACTGGTTTTTCATTGCCCAAGCGGTCAGGCGGCGTAAGGTAAATTTGACGATGAATTGCCGGATCAAGAGGAAAAACCCGAAAATCAGGAGGGCAATGATAATGCTGCCGATGTCCACACCAAACAGGCCGTGATTCCACACATCTTTGACCATCTCCCAGAAGGGCATGGTAAAATCGTGCAGGCCTGATATTATTTTGCTGTTGTCCATAGTGTTTGTGTCCGGAGTTGGTTGGTCGTGATTTTGATTATACTATCTGAAAATAGTGTCGACGGGATAGTCTAGCATGGGTTTTTGTTTATTGCAGGAGGCGGTGCGAGACGGATTTTTTCTGGCCGTCAACAGTTCGCATGTCGAGGACATCATCCCTCAGAAGGATTCCAAGCGCGGGGAGCCAGCCTGTTTGCTCAGTTTTTCTTTTGTCGTTAAGGAGTTCCGTCCTTTGGTGTTGGGCAGTCAGGACGCCATTCGCTCGACCTTGATGCAGGCGGCTAAGGTGGGGCTGAAGAAAATACAGATCAACACGTTCATTCCGCAAAAGGGCGGGGCGCGCTCTATCCCTCTTTATTTGAAAAATACTGATAATGTAGGGCTGGTTCGGGAGATTTTGCCGGAGGACTTACCGACTATCGGCATTGGCTCGTCCGTGGCCAGCGAGATTTATCTGTATGAATCCCCCATGAAGATCATCGATTGCCGACCGGGGGCGTTTGCCCAACATGCGAACGATTCAGGGAATGTCCCCGTTTTAAAAATTCGATAGATAGAAAAGCTGTGAGTTTTGACCCTAGGCGTTGCCGTAGATCATCTTCCAAAGGCCGGAGGGGTTTGCGCGCTCGAAGGCGCCTTTCAGATGCATTTTCAGTGCGGCATTACGAAGAGCCACCTTGTAATTCGGGCCATAGCCTGTGCTGCCGTCTTTCATTTTGACGACGCTGACCTGGCTGTGGCCGTCAGAGGCCGTAACCTGGCCGCTTGTCTCCACATAGTCATGGCCGAGCGCAAGCGAGCGGGAGCGGTGAAAGCCGGGGCAGTCGCGCATCACGTTTAGCTTGTCGATGGGACCTAGATCATGTTCGCCGCCGTCGGGGGAACGCCAGACGACATAGACATCCTCGCCTTTTTTCTGGAGTTTATATTTCCCGATATGGACGATCGCGCCGATGCTGAGTTCTTCGTTCAGACTCTGGACTTCGCCGGGACTTAAGTATTTTTTTCCAAGGCAGAAATGCTCGAAGTTCTCGAGATGGAGGAGAATCTGTTGTTTGTCAGTTTCAAACGAGTGGAGGC
>JBASFN010000060.1:0-7985 GCA_049653045.1 Alphaproteobacteria bacterium | reverse complement strand
CAAGGAAGCCGAAAAGAAAATCAAAGAGGCGATCGAGAAAAGCCCAGACCTGAAGGAATTTTCCAAGAATTTGCTCATCGATATGACGCCAGAAGGTCTGCGTATCCAGATCGTCGATTCCGAAGGTCGGCCTATGTTCGCATCGGGAAGCGCGGAAATGTTTGGGTACACGCAAAAACTTTTGGAACAGGTGACCAAGGTTGTCCAGACCTTGCCGAATGAAATATCCATCCGCGGCCATACCGACAGCGTGCCGTATGCCGCCGGGGCAAAATACACCAACTGGGAATTGTCTTCTGATCGTGCCAATTCATCGCGCCGGGTCATGCTGGCCGCCGGCATCCCGGCCACTCGCGTCAATAACGTGGTTGGCAAGGCCGACACCGACCACCTGAAGCCCGATAAGCCATCCGATGCCAGCAACCGCCGCATCAGCATTATTTTGCTGAAAGAGGAATTGACCGACCCCGAATTTGACAGCAAAGCCGCCATCAAGGCGGGCGACGCGGGAGAGAGCGCCGAACCCGACGATGCACCGGAAATCCCGATCGGGACATTCCGCAAAACCCCAGGAAAAGTCGAATTCCCGTGATATTTTAGAACCGCGATAATAGTTCGTTTCGGAAGAATTAATCTTTTCCGGCTCGCCCTTATCAGTTCGTTTCGGAAGAATTAATCTTTTCCACCCCGCCCTTAATAGTTTGTTTGTACGGATTTCAAAATCCCGATTGCTGTCATTCTGAGCGCAGCGAAGAATCCCATTGTCATTAGCCCGAGATCCTTCGCTCCGCTCAGGATGACAAAGAGGACGGGTAATCTGCTCATGCGTCTATTGCCCTATTATTTTCCTCCGGCCAAAATGGATAACTATAGGAATATATTCCAGAGAGAGTCAAGAAAAAAGGATTGAACCACGGAAGGACACGGAAAAATATTTTTTTAAACGCAAAGGACGCTAAGTTACGCGAAGTTTTCGTCATCGCCCGCCTTCGCTAAAGCTACGGCGCAGATCCTTATAATGACTTACCCAAAACGGTTGGATTTTGGAAAGCCGTTGGGCGGGAGTTTGCCGGCTTGGGCGCGCTCCGCGAGCCATGGCTTTAAATCGGGAGCCTGCGTCTCGCCCGTTCCGTATTTATAGGTGAGGCCGGATTTCCAGTTGAAGGTTTTTGCATCCGACAAATCGCCGTCTTTGTATTTCTGGAGCATCACGCCGCGTCCCCGGCTCATCTCCGGGACTTGATCGAGTTTGAACACTATCATTTTGCGGTTGGAGCCAATGACAGCGATGTGATCGTCGCATTCGTTCACGTAGCGGCAAACCTTGGCCTCAACCTTTCCATCGACATTCAAAATCTGTTTGCCGTTTTTAGTTTGCGCCAGAATATCGTTCGACGGAGCGATAAAGCCGCGCCCGTCGGTGGCGGCCACGAAAATTTTTGTATCCGGCTTATGAATGAGGACATCGGCGATGTCGGCGTCATTGCCCAGATCGACCATCAGTTTGACCGGCTCACCAAAGCCACGCCCCGGTGGGAGCTTATCGGCGGACAGCGTATAAAAGCGGCCATTCGTGCCGAAGACGATGATTTTATCAGTGGTTTGCGCCTCGATGATAAAGCGGCCGGAGTCGCCATCCTTATATTTAAAGTCGCCCACATTATGGCCGTGCCCCTTCATGGCGCGAATCCAGCCCTTATCCGAACAGATGACCGTTACTGGTTCCTTGACCGCCATGGCTTCCTCGAAATTAACGGTCATCGGGGCGGGAGATTTACCAAGCTTTGTCCGGCGCTTGCCAAGCGGCGTATCCGCCCCAAACATTTTTTTGATCTCGCCGATTTGTTTTTTGATTTTTGTCCATTGGCGCGCCTCGGACTTCAGCAATTTTTCAAGATCGTCTTTTTCATCGGACAGGTCTTTGTGCTCGCCTTTGATTTCCATTTCCTCGAGCTTGCGTAAGCTTCGCAGGCGCATATTGAGGATGGCTTCGGCCTGAACGTCCGTTAATTTGAACGCCTTCATCAGTTTTGGTTTTGGTTCATCCTCGGTTCTGATGATGTGGATGACCTTATCGAGGTTCAGATAGGCGATCAAATAGCCTTCGAGGACTTCGAGACGGTGGATGATTTTACCAAGGCGGAAATGGGCGCGGCGGACAAGAACGTCTTGCTGGTGATCGAGCCATGCCTGAAGTACCTCTTTCAGGTTCATCACGCGGGGGACTAAACCGCCATCGAGCACGTTCATGTTGAGGCCAAAACGGGTTTCCAGATCCGTATTGCGGAACAGAGCCTCCATCAGGAGTTCGGCCTCGATGTTCTGGGATTTTGGCACAAGGACAAGGCGGATGTCTTCCGCGCTTTCGTCGCGCACGTCGTCGAGCATCGGGATTTTTTTGTTGTTAATCAGGTCGGCGATCTTCTCAACCAATTTCGATTTTTGAACCTGATACGGGATTTCCGTGACGATGATTTGATATTTACCCCGGCCAAGATCTTCGGTTTTCCAGCGTGCGCGGGTGCGGAAAGACCCCCGCCCTGTTTCATAGGCGGTGAGGATGTCTTTTTTATCCTCGACCAGCGTGCCGCCGGTCGGGAAATCTGGGCCGGAAATGATTTTCACAAGGTCTTTGACCGCGACATCCTTATCGGAGTCCAGCATCAATTCCATTGCCTCGCAGAGTTCCGCCACGTTATGCGGCGGGATGTTGGTGGCCATACCGACCGCGATTCCGCTCGACCCGTTCGCCAGCAAATTCGGAAAGCCGCCGGGAAGCACAATCGGCTCGCTTTCGGAGCCGTCATAGGTGGGGCGGAAGTCAACCGCGTCTTCCTCGATGCCGTCCAGCAATAAAAGTGCCACGTCGGTCAGACGGGCTTCGGTATACCGCATCGCCGCCGCGTTATCGCCGTCGATATTGCCGAAATTGCCTTGTCCATCGACAAGCGGATAACGCTGGGCGAAATCCTGCGCCATGCGAACCATCGCGTCGTACACCGCCACGTCGCCGTGCGGGTGGAATTTACCGATGACATCGCCCACCACCCGCGCCGATTTTTTCGGCTGGGTCGTCGGGCTGAGTTTTAATTGATACATCGCGTACATCAGGCGGCGATGCACAGGCTTTAGCCCGTCGCGCACATCGGGCAGCGAGCGGCTCATAATCGTGGACAGCGCGTAAGAGAGATATTTCTCGGAGAGAATATCGTTAAACGACTGGTCGATGATTTCGTGCGCCGGAGCGGTTGATGTGGGTTTTTTGGTCATCGGTTTACTGTCCGCAGTATAAGATTCAGAAAGCCTGTTTTATACGGTTCGAAAAGGACTGTCCACCGTCCAGCGACTTTTCAAGACGATCCTGAAAACGCGCCCTTGCCTCCGGCACGCCGTGCGTATGGTGGGCGAAGACCCAGTGTTCGAGGAAATGGGCGGTGAGGCGAAGGCCGAGAAGAGTGTCGGCGTTTTCTGATATAGGCTCGCCCCCCCACCCCGCTTCACCCTTCGGGCTTCGCAGGGCAAGCCCCAGCCCTCCCCCCAATGGGGGGAGGGAGTCTTGTCGGCGTAAAAATCCGGGGAGGAGGAGGAGTTTTTCTTTATAGGGTTCCCCCGCCGCTTCGCTGACGGCGCGGCCGGTTTTGGGGCTGACATATATGAGGGAGGATGAATCGCCGCCGCCCGCGCATTTTGTTAAATCGAGGGAAAAGCCGAGTTCACGCAAGAATGCGATTTCCCACATGACATAGGCCGGGCCCCAGATGTCGGTCGAGAGCGCCGTGAACAAGGCCTGTAATCCGTAAAAGAGGCCGGGATGACCCTCGCGCTCCGGCAATGCCGCGTCACAAAGCGCGCAAGCCGATTGCAGGGCTGAGAGTTTCAGGGAATCGTCAATGAAATGCGCCGTCGGGTTTTTCGATAATTCCAACGTGTAAGAACCAAGTTGACCCTCGACCCGGCTTTGCCAGTTCACATCCACCAGATTTCCAACCTCTAGCGTGCCACGGCTTTTTGAGGAATGCGCACCGCGCACATAGCCCGCGTGGCGGCCATTATTTTCGGTCAGGAGCGAGACAATCGCACCGTTTTCACCGTGGCCCCGCGCCGAGAGCACTATTCCTTGATCCTGCCAGCGTTCCATGATGCGTTTTTTACCACGAATGAACACCAATAAACACGAATTTATACGGTGCCGCAGGCTATAAATACTTTCTTTAACTTCGTCTGGCTTTGCGTTTCAAAAAAAGATTTTTAACACAAAGCTCACAAAGGAAAACAAAGTCTATTTTTTTATTTTATTCGTGTTTATTTGTGTTCATTCGTGGTTTAAAACAAGGCCATGACGAAAAAAATTGGCATTGCGGGGTTGGGGGCGATTGGAGGTGCGGTGGCGCGTGCGCTGACGACCGGGGACGGTATTTGCGATATGACACTGGAAGCCGTGAGTGATGTCCGCCCTGACGCACCGACATTTGGCGCACCGAATGTTACCTTTGAGGATCTAGCGGCGCGGTGCGATCTGGTGGTGGAATGCCTGCCGCCGGATGCCGTTCCGTCTCTGACGAAAGCCGTATTACCGAAAAACAGAGAGATGATCCTTATTAGTGCTTCCGCCCTACTCCTTCACCCCGAAATTATGGATCACCTGCGGGTCTCTAAGGGGCGCATTCTTGTACCAAGTGGCGCTTTAGCTGGGATCGACGGGGTTCGCGCCATGGCGCAGATCGGGATCAAAAAGGCTCGCATCGCCACCACAAAAAAGCCCATCGGCTTCACCGGCGCACCCTTTATTATGAACAACAATATCGACCTGTCCCGCATCGATAAAAAACGGCTATTATTTTCCGGAAATGCGCTGGAAGCGGCCAAAGGATTCCCGGCCAATATCAATGTCGCCGTGACCTTGAGCCTTGCCGGAATCGGGCCAGAAAAAACAGCCGTTGAAATCTGGGCTGACCCGCTCGCCAAGGGCAATATCCATGAAATCGAAGTGCAAAGTACCTATAGTACCATCACAGCACGGGTGGAAAACCAGCCCGACCCGGCCAATCCGAAATCGTCGATGCTGGCCGCGCAAAGCATTGTCGCCTTGCTCCGGGGCATGACTGAACCGTTGGTGGTGCGCGGATGATCCCCTTAAAACGCTTTTATATGATACGGCATGGCGAAACAGAGGCCAATGCAGCGCAAATAATGGCGGGAAGCCTTGATTCGCCGTTGACGCTGGCGGGCCGCGAACAGGCGCGGGCGGTGCAGGATATTGTCAAAAACCTGCCGGAAAAACCAACAATCGTTGTTCACAGCCATCTATCGAGGGCGCGGGATACAGCGCGGATCATCAACGAGTCTCTTGGCCTGCCAATGATTGAAGACGCGGATTTCGCCGAGATTCACGCGGGGGATTTAGAGGGCGTTCCGTGGAGTCAGTGCGGCGATTTCGACGATTGGCGCGATATGCCAAACGGTGAACGCTTCGAGGATTTTTTTGAACGCATCAAGAGAGCAAAGCGGCGCATTTTAACGTCAGACACGGAATTGCCCCTGATTGTCAGTCATGGCGGTGTTTTTCGCGCCCTCGCTAAACTATATGGTATGGAAACACCGAGCGTGCGGAATTGTCATCTCCATGAATTTACCCCCGCCGATGGTAAGAAATCAGGACTGCCGTGGGATGTGTGGCATTATGACTATGATGAGGCCGTTATACGCTCCCGCGCCAAACTCTTTTATGACGAGGACTGAATCGCCTGCGCGATTTTAAAGGCCTGCGCTGTTTCCTGCACATCATGGACTCTGTAAACCTGAACGCCTTGCGACAGTCCCCAGAGTGCGGCGGCGATTGAACCGGAAACGCGCCCTTCCGGGCTGTTTTCCCCCGTGAGTGTCCCGATAAAACTTTTCCGCGATGCGCCTAAGAGGATTGGTACACCCAAAGCATGAAATCTTTTTATATTTCTGATGATTGATAAATTATGCTCAAGTGTTTTACCAAAGCCAATGCCGGGATCGGCGATAATCATTTTATCATCGATACGGCTCGCCTCGAAAATACAAATTCGTTCATGTAAGTATTTAAAAATATCTTCGACAACATTGTTATAGTTTGGATTTTTCTGCATTGTTTGCGGCGCACCCTGACTGTGCATCATAAAAATCGGCACTTTTGCCTCGGCGGCTGTGGATAGGCTGCGCGGGTCATGGGATAACGCGCTGATGTCGTTGATGGAATTTGCCCCCGCCCTAAGTGCGGCCTCCATGGTTTTGGCATTTCTTGTGTCTATGGAAACATATGGTGCCTTATTTTTCAGACCGGCAATCACCGGGACAACACGCGATATTTCCTCATTCACTTCAACGGGTTGCGCACCAGGCCGCGTTGACTCGCCGCCGATGTCGAGAATGCTCGCCCCCTCCTGCACCAAACGTAGGCCATGCTCTATCGCCTTGTCCGGATTGAAAAATTGTCCGCCATCGGAGAAGCTGTCCGGGGTCACGTTGACCACGCCCATGATATGCGGCCCGCCCGCGAAGGGATGATCCGGATGAACCGATGTTATGTCCTTTGGCATTTTGCCCTGTCTGTTACGGGATCGGTGCTTTCTGGTAAATCAAAAAACAATTTCTCCGCCGTTTTTTGCAAAACAGGATGGCTCCAGTCGGGCGCAATTTCCCGTAACGGCCCCAACACAAACCCCCGCAGATGCATTCGAGGGTGGGGAATTTCCAAATCGCCCTCCCTTATCACCTGATCACCATAGGCCAGCAGATCGAGATCGAGGACACGCGGCGCGTTTCTTTCCGCCGCCGCACGCCCAAATTCGGCCTCCAGCGACTTCAGAAGATGTAAAAGAGGCTTAGGGGGCAATGATGTCGAAACCGAGATCACGGCGTTTCTATAGAAGGGTTGATCTGACGCCGGCACGGGCGCGGTCACCCAGATGTTTGACGATTGAATAACGGAAACATCCCGGCGCGACAGCTCGGCCTTGGCGGCCTCTAGCGTGTCTTCCGGCGTACCAAACCGTGACGGCAAATTAGCCCCGAGGGCGATCAAGATCAAAACGGCGCATCCTTTTTATGTGATGCCCCGTTTATAGCCTACCAGGTGCGGACTGTTCCAGTGTCAACATGAACGAAATCACTGCGCGGGTAAAAGCCCACGCCGCCAGCCTTGATGCTACAGGCGATCTTGCGAATACGGTTACTGCTGTAATCGTCATCGCGGATGTCCATGGCCTGCCCGTACATGTGGAAGGAATTCTTGGCAACGCCCCGCGTTTCATGGCGAAGCATGGAATTGGTTCTGGGGCTGCGATAGCCGGACAATACCTTTAATGGGCGACCGGTACGCATTTTCGACTGGATTATGCTGACAATATCAATCACATGCGGATCCATCGGGAATACCTCGCCCGTGCGGTGATCGCGCAAAATAAAATTCAGACGGCGAAACGCATCGGGCAAATATTGATCGCCCACGCGATAAACACCGGAAAATTTTTCATCCGTATGCGCCTGAGACAGCGACACGCGCCAATCGCGCAGACCAGCCGCGTGCGCCTTTTTCATGGAAATCATAGGAACGGATGCGGCCAGAACGCCGACAAGCCCCAATCTTAAAACATCACGGCGACAGACCGCGCGACCAGAATCGCCCTCGGAAACAGAGCACAGATTCGCCAACTCCTGAAAATCGTCAAGCATGTCCGATCCTTTGTGGTTTCTTCTGAATGATTACGCCGTAATTGTGAATTTTTTTATCTAAATGAGGAGCCGAAATTAAGCGGCTTTTGACGCAGTGTAAAGGGGGATACTACCCGCCATCCCCAGCAGAAACAAGACGTGTTTGCGGGGCATTAGCTATAATACAATTATGCGCCGATTACACGCCGCCGTCAAGTTTATCGAGAGCGCGAATTAACCCCTTGTCCCGACCATAAATATCGCGCCCAAATACCAGCCTGCCCTGATCGTCGATCCACACGGTG
>JBASFN010000059.1:0-3509 GCA_049653045.1 Alphaproteobacteria bacterium | reverse complement strand
GAACTGGATTCCTGCACTCTTGGCATCGCGAATCAGACGGACAGAATTGTTTCCTCCATTGGCGCGAGCATTCAAAAACTTGATGGCGCGGTTGAAACCGTTCTCACTAAAACCGGAGAAGTATCTGAGAATCTTGATGAAAAAACGCAAGCCCTGCACAGCGTTATCAAGGGAATATCAAAAGAAGCCGACGGCATTGAAAAAGCTGGCCTCCACGCCGCCAATAAACTTGGTGAAGCTCTTTCTGTCGCCGTGTCAGGGGCGGAATCCATTTCCTCCGCCGTTCGCCGCGCCGTCGAGGAAATCGAAAAGGCTGGATCGAAAGCAAAAGAACAGGCCGAAACAATCGTTCACGATTTCCGCAGCCAACTCGAAGAGCTTGAACAATCGGGCGGCTGTAATGTCGAGCGCATTAACAATATTGCCGATCTTCTGCGTGAAGGCCGCAAGGGTATGGAAGATGTCACCGAAACGGCGCGTCAATGCGTTGATGATCTCGTTGCAATCATGGCGCAGCAGACTGATAAGCTTGGTATTTCTTCTGCAAGTCTTTCCGAGCGGGTTGAAAAGATTCAAGATAGCCTCGAAGCCCCCGTCAGGCAGTTACAGGCCGCTATCAAGGCCGCCGATGAACGTCATGGCGCGATGGGAACAGTCCTTGAACACCGCATCTCTGAACTGAACGCCGTCAGTGACAAGGCGCTCAGCGGGGCTGAGAATATCCGCTCGCTCCTCAAAACGCAGGTGCAAGAAATGTCCTCGCTTTCGGGCGAGGTCACGGGTCATGTCCGCATTATCAATGAACAGATGGCCGCTCAGAAAGACGTCCTTGCAAAGCAGGTCTCGGAAAGCTTGGTCGGCGTTGAAGACGTTGCAAGAAAGCTTGGCCTCCAGTCCGAAACGCTTCAAGACATCTCAGAAAAGGCGGTCAAGGATGTCATGTCCCTTGGTGATCAAATTTCCTCGCGCTGTAACGATGTCGAGGGGTTTACGGGCAAGGCCTTTGGCGAATTGCGCGCCATCGACGAAGCCCTGAAGGATAAAATCGTTGTGCTGCGTGAGCATTCTGAATCTGCCGTTGCCTCGGTTGACAAGGTCAGGCAGAGCCTCACCGAAACCGCCGCCAAGGTCGAACCCATGTGCGACAGCGCCATCACCCGCGCCGAGACCATGAAGGAGCGTTTTGAAGTCCTTAAAGCCAGCCTTGATACCGTTGCCGAAAGTAATCTCGCAAAGCTGCAAAAAATCGGCATTGTGTTTGATGAACGCCTCCAATCCCTGAAGTCCGGGGCAGGGGAAGCATCGCAAATTCTTGATGCCTCCAGCGAAGCCCTCCAGCAGCGCGCCGAGGACATTGCTAACGCCTCAAAACTTGCGGGCGCAAAAATGGATGATATTTCAAAATCCCTCGACAGCCAGTCGTCGGACATCCATCTCCTGACCGATCAGGCGCAGCTTAAAATCGAAGCCGTCCGCAAGGCAATCAACGAGCAATTCATGGAATTTTCGTCTTCGGTCGGACAAGCTCTCGTCCAACTCAAGAGCGCAGGCGATGAATTTTTGCAAACGTCTTCTGTTATCAACGAGGGGGCTGAAAATGCTTGCGGCGCGTTCGTTGCAACGGCCGATCTCGTTCGCACCGAGTCTGGCGCACTTACGTCAGAGGCGGGCAAAATCACACAGAACGTGGAAGCCATGGTTTCCCGTATGCAAGAGCAAACCCAGAAACTGGTTGAAAGGGCAGATGAAAGCCTGTTCGACTTGAAGAAAATCGGCGATACGCTTGCCATACGCGCTAAAGAGGTTGCCGAGCAGATGAAATCATCTCAGCAAACTTCGGAAACCTACAGCCAGCACTTGAAAAACCAAGCAGCTTCGGTTGTCGATATGTCGGGTAAATCCGCGGATATGCTGGACAAGGCCGCCATGGCTCTTGCCGAGAAAATCGAAGATGTTGGCGCTGCCGCCAACAGCGTGACTGGCAAGGTCGCGCAGGCAGGGGAAAAGCTCTTTGCTGAATCCGAACGCTTGATGGTTGTCTCCACCTCAGCGCTTGAATCCGTCAAGAACGCCACCGCTGGTTTTGGGCGTCAGGCCGACTCCTTGCATAAGGCCTCCCGCGATGCGGCGCAGTTTATGAAGGAAATCGAGGGCACATCCACCCGCGCCCAGAGGGAAGCCTTCCTGTCCTCTGCCAAATTCATCGTCGAAAGCATGTATTCGCTGTCCGTCGATGTCTCAAGGCTCATGGACGGGGAAGTGTCCGAGAAAAGCTGGAAAGCCTATCAAAAGGGCGATGTATCGGCCTTCACGCGCAGGCTTCTTAAGCTTGGCGCCGACCTTCCTGTTGATAAAACGCGGGAGAAATTCGAGCGTGATGCGGAGTTCAGAACCTTCGTCCAGCGTTACATCCGTCAGTTCGAGGAATTGTTCGATCAAGCTATGGAAACCGATCACGGCTCGCTGCTCAGCACCACCATCGCGTCCAGTGAAATTGCGCGTCTGTACCAGTTCCTGTGTCAGGTTTCGGGCAAGGAGTCCCGTTTGGGGCGCGAGTCACAAAAAGCGGCTTAACCGAGAAAACCTGCAAACAGCTATTGATTCCGTTAAACAAAGCCATAATAATGGCTTTGTTTTTTATTCAGCAGGTTCCCCATGAATGCTCTCGCTAAAACAAAGTTCTGCCACGGCATTTCGGACATCTCCGACAGCTATATGGGCTTTATTATCGACCAGTGGGGAGTCCTCCATGACGGGGAGCATCCCTATCCCGGCGTTGTCGAGTGCCTCAAGGAACTCAAGGCTCGCGGTAAATACATCATCATCCTTTCAAACTCCGGCAAGCGATCCGAAAATAATATCGAGCGGATGAAAAAAATCGGTATCCCGTCCAGCCTTTATGACACTCTCATCACCTCAGGCGAGCTCGCATGGCAGGGCATGAAAAATCAGGATGATGGTTTTTTCAAAGGACTCGGCAAAAAGGTCTATGTCATCAGCCGGGGCGGGGATCGCTCCATCGTCGATGGGCTTGATCTGGAAGTGGTTGATGACATCAATAAGGCTACATTCTTCGTCATCAGCGGCGCGGACTCGCCCGAAAAAACGCTTGAGGATTACGAACCGATTCTGAAATCTGCCGTCCGCCGCCAGCTCAAAGCCCTCTGCGCCAACCCTGACAGTCTCGGTGTCATGGGCAACCAGAACATCATGGGGCCGGGAACGCTGGCGCGTCGGTATCAAGATTTTGGCGGTGTCGTGCATTACATGGGCAAACCGCACCAGCCCATCTTCCAGCACTGTATTAAATTATTTCAGGAACGGGAAATTTATCCCGGCCAGACTATCATCATCGGCGATGCTATGACGCATGATATTCTCGGCGGCAACCTTGTGAATATTGATACGTGCCTCGTGCGGAACGGCCTCCACAAATCATCCTTCGCCAACGCTGAAACGCCGGGGCAGGTCAACCGCGCCTTGTCGCTTTTGGTCAATCCATATAACCA
>JBASFN010000058.1:0-6081 GCA_049653045.1 Alphaproteobacteria bacterium | reverse complement strand
GTTGGGGTCTGGAACCCTCGATCCGAGGCCGGAAACCGAAATTCTGGTCGATAGGGCGCTTGATTTGTTTCGGGCGGCTCCGCCGAGGCGATTCCTTGATCTTGGGACGGGGACGGGCTGTATCCCGATTACCCTCTTGAGCAAATGGCCGGGGTCTTACGCCATTGCCGTTGATTTGTCCGAATCTGCCTTGAATACGGCGCGGATAAACGCCCGAAAGCACGGGGTGTCGGAACGGTTGGGGCTGGTATGCGGGGAGTGGGCGGGCGCGCTGGCGACCGGATTCGACTTGATTCTGTCGAATCCTCCCTATATTCCCTCGGCGGAGATCAAAAACCTTGAAGAAGGGGTCAGGAATCACGATCCGATTCTGGCTTTGGACGGGGGTGACGATGGTCTGGAGGCCTATAAAAATATTTTTTCCAGCCTCAAGTGGCATTTAAATCGAGGTGGAAAAGCCCTGTTTGAGATAGGCGCGGGGCAGTCAGATGACGTGGTGCGACTCGCCGGAAACCATGGCCTTTGCGTGGAGGCTGTACGCCCCGATTATGCCGGGATTCAAAGGGTTGTGGAAATCTCGAGTGGGGATAAATAAAAAAAAGCTTGCGCCCCTGCCTTGCGGAAAAATCTATGGGCGGTAGGGTAAGGTGGCTTCGACAGATTGAACCGCAATATGCAGTTCGGTCGAAGAGTGGAAACCCAACATATAGTGTTTTTGGGTAAGCATAATTCTCGGGGGCTGGTCAGTGTGCCGGGAATCATGTATGGTGTACGTGTATGTATACGACAAATACTATTTTAAAATTATAAACACAAAAAAACGGATAGAGCGATGAGACACGGGACTACAGGTAGACGCCATCGGCACAGGGGTGGCAGCAATAATTCAAATAATGGTCGCCGTAACAATAATGGTGGTGGCGGCCATAGCAGGACTCAGGTATTCGACAGTAATGGCCCGGATGTACGTATTCGTGGCACGGCGCATCAGGTTTGTGAAAAATATCTCACGCTGGCCAAGGATGCGGCGGCGGCTGGTGACCGGATCATGGCGGAGAATTATCTCCAGCATGCCGAGCATTATCAGAGGATTATCGGCAGCTTTGAAGACAATGTACGCCAGTATGATGATCGCTATCAACGTCCGGCCGCGCCTGTTCAGGGCACGGTCGATGGCAATACTGTCAGTGATGATTTGTCATTGCCTGTCAGTATATTAGGAAAGACTGCTGATGTGATTTCTCAGGAAATGAGTTCTGAGCGTACATCGGAATATTCGGCAATCTAGGTCGGAAAAGTTTTATTAAAACAGGGGGGCGTTTTGCTCCCCTGTTTTTTTATAAAGAGTGTGCCATCTTCATTGACGATTAGGAGAGTCGCGCTAATATTAACTCTATGAATTTCGATAGATTTACAGAAAAAACAAAGAGTTTTCTCCAGCAGGCGCAAACCTTGGCGATGCGCCATGGGCATCCGTCGCTTGAGCCGGAGCATATGCTCAAGGTTATGTTGGATGATGAGGACGGGCTGGCGGCGCGTATGATTGCGGTTTCTGGCGGTGATGGTGTTCGTCTCAAAAACGTGGTGGAGAAGGCTGTTGCCAAGTTTCCTGTCGTGACCGGGTCGGGGGCGGGGCAGCTTCGCATCTCGACCGATTTATCAAAAATACTTGATAGTGCATTGATTTTAGCTGAAAAATCTGGTGACAAGTACATCACCGGCGAGCGTGTTCTTCAGGCCATGATGATGGCCAAGAAACATGAGGTTTCCGGCTTTATGGAGCAGGCGGGTTTGAGTGATGCGGGGCTGAATAAGGCCATTAATGATACCCGCAAGGGGCGCACGGCTGACACGGCCGGAGCTGAGAATAATTTTGATGCCCTCAATAAGTACGCCCATGACATTACAAAGGCCGCTCGTGAGGGCAAATTAGACCCGATTATTGGGCGGGATGAGGAAATTCGCCGGACGATACAGGTACTTTCGCGCCGTACCAAGAACAACCCTGTCCTGATTGGTGAGCCGGGTGTAGGAAAAACCGCTATTATTGAGGGGCTTGCCCAACGTATTTTGAACGGTGACGTTCCTGAAAGTCTTAAGGGAAAGCGTCTTATGTCGCTCGATCTGGGGGCGTTACTGGCCGGGGCGAAGTTTCGAGGTGACTTTGAGGAACGTCTTAAGGCTGTACTTGATGAAATTAAGGCAAGTACAGGAGAAATAGTGCTTTTTCTCGATGAGATGCACACATTGGTTGGGGCGGGCAAGGCTGAAGGATCGATGGATGCCGGGAACATGTTAAAGCCTGCTTTGGCGCGGGGCGAGCTTCACATGGTTGGCGCGACAACTCTGGATGAGTATCGCAAGCATATTGAGAAAGATGCCGCTCTTGCCCGGCGTTTCCAGCCCGTATTTGTATCTGAACCAACGGTTGAAGATACTATATCTATCTTGCGGGGATTAAAGGAAAAATACGAAGTACATCACGGTGTACGTATTACCGATAATGCCATTGTCTCGGCGGCCACGCTGTCTAACCGTTATATCACCGACCGCTTTTTGCCCGATAAGGCGATTGACCTTGTGGATGAGGCTGCGTCACGCATACGTATGCAGGCCGATAGTAAGCCCGAGGAGATTGATGAGTTGGATCGCCGGATCATCCAGATGAAAATCGAGCGGGAGGCACTTAAGAAAGAGTCTGACTCTGCCTCAAAGGAGCGCTTGAAGAAAATAGAGGAAGAGCTTGTAAAAATTGAAAAAAAATCTGCTGACTTGACCGCGCAATGGAATGTGGAGAAAGAAAAGCTTCATGCGGGTCAGAAATATGTGGAGGCCTTGGATAAGGCGCGAGCGGAACTCGAGCGCGCCGAGCGCGAAGGTAACTGGGCGCGTGCCAGCGAGATCAAGTACGGGATGATCCCTGAATTGGAAAAACGCCTTGAAATCATCCCGGAGGCTAAAAGTTCCAGTCTGATTAACGAGGAAGTTACAGAAAATGATATTGCCGCCATCGTCAGTCGGTGGACGGGGATTCCGGTCGATAAAATGTTGGAGGGTGAGCGGGAGAAACTTCTTCAGATGGAGGATAAACTCCGTCAAAGGGTTGTAGGACAAGATGAAGCGGTGAAGGCGGTTTCCAATGCTATTCGCCGGGCGCGTGCCGGCCTGCAGGATCCGCGCCGACCCATGGGATCGTTCCTGTTTCTGGGGCCAACCGGGGTTGGCAAAACTGAATTGACGAAATCTCTGGCCGCCTTTCTTTTTGATGATGATACAGCAATGATACGGCTGGATATGTCTGAATATATGGAAAAGCATTCCGTATCGCGCATGATCGGTGCGCCGCCGGGGTATGTGGGGTATGATGAGGGCGGCGCTTTAACAGAGGCCGTCCGTCGACGTCCTTATCAGGTTGTCCTGTTCGATGAGGTTGAGAAGGCGCACCCAGATGTGTTTAACGTATTGCTTCAGGTTCTGGATGATGGCCGCTTGACCGATGGGCAGGGGCGCACGGTTGATTTCAGTAATACAATTTTGATTATGACATCAAATCTTGGGTCGGAGCATCTGGTCAATCAGCCCGAAGGGCAGGATGTCGAAAAGGTGCGCGGCGCGGTGATGGAGGCGGTGCGTAAAGCCTTTCGCCCTGAATTCCTTAATCGTCTTGATGAAATTCTGCTTTTCAAACGTCTCGGGCGGGCGCAAATGGGGGGAATCGTTTCCATCCAGCTTGGCTATCTGCATGATTTGCTGGCGGCGCGGAATATTACGTTGGAGCTGGATGATAAGGCGAAAGAATGGCTTGCGGCCAAGGGGTATGATCCGGCCTATGGCGCAAGGCCGCTTAAGCGGGTTATCCAGAACAGCCTTCAGAACCGCCTGGCGGAGATGATATTGAACGGCGATGTTGGGCCGGGGGCAAATGTCCGGGTTGGCGTTAAGGCCGACTCCCTCGATTTCCAGATCGCCCAAGGCCAGAAAAAAGGCCTGAAGTCGGTGGCGTAGAGATTCTTCCTAGACTGCCGGAATTGTCTTGGCCGGGGAATTCAGGTAGACTCGAAGGCAAGTTTGCTGGCGTTTTTCCCTCCGTTCTTTCAGGCTGTTCCTATGACCCTCAATCGGTTTTTTCTTATTGGCACAGTATTTTGCCTTTCGTCCTGTGCTTATCTGATCGATAAGCAAATTCAAGATGTCACGATTGTGACACCGGGAGCAGAGGATGCTGTTTGCTATGTGTATGTCGAAGGGCTGCGGTATCGCGTCCATCCGCCGCAGACGGTCAATGTTTCAAAATCCTATCAGGACATGACGGTGGATTGTCTTGCGCCGGGTAATCGCCGCCGCAAGGTGGTGATTGAGCCTGCTCTGTCAAAGCATGAGTATATGAATGTTGCAAACGGTGTTGTGCCGGGCGCGACGTGGGATTTGGCCTCGAACTCAATGTTCACCTATCCAGAGGTGATTGAGGTCGATTTCACTGGTGCGGCGTCCAGCATGGAACCCATGCCCGCGCATAATAACCCCGATATTCGCCAGCCCGAGGAATATCTGTTGGAGGAATTCAGCCCTGGTGTACCGCGTCTTAATTCCGACCGCTATGAAACGGCTCAACCGATTCAGCGTATCCAGAAAAAAATGCCAAAGGCAAAATCATATACCGAGGGCGGAATCTCTGAGAGTGCCGCTCCTGTTTCCGATAAGGGTGATCTGAAAGCGGTTGTCGATGGATTGACCACCAGCAGCAAGCCAATTTCAAAAGCAAAGGTGGCTCCTATGACTTCGGCTCCTGAAGCCGCCGGTCCGCCTGCGCCGCTTATTCCTCCGGGGCGGTGAGAGTTTTTGCGGTGAGTTTTTCTCAAAAAACCTATTTCTTCTGCGGTATTGGCGGGAGCGGCATGATGCCCTTGGCCGCGATCATGGCGCGGAAGGGCTTTCGTGTTCTGGGGTCTGACCGGGGGCGCGACCGGGGAGATTCTCCGGAAAAATTCAAACTTCTTGAAAGCCTTGGAATTAAAATCTTTCCGCAGGATGGATCGGGTGTGACGGACGGCATTCTGGTGGTGTCGAGCGCGGTGGAAGATTCTATTCCCGATGTGGCGGCGGCGAAGGCTAGAAATATTCCGATTTTAAAGCGCGCCGAATTGCTGGCGCAGATTTTTAATTCTTATGAAGCCGGAATCGCCGTGGCCGGGACAAGCGGAAAATCTACGGTGACGGGGATGATCGCTACGATGCTGTGTGAATCCGGCCTTGACCCTACCGTTATGAATGGCGGGATGATTCGGAATTTCCGCGAGCAGCCCTCTAACATGCGCGTGGGGCAGGGCGGCGTTTTTGTAACCGAAACGGATGAAAGCGATGGGACTGTCTCTCTTTATAACCCTGCGATTGCGGTTTTGAATAATATTACGCTGGATCATAAATCGTTTGATGAATTAGAGATATTATTTGGCGGTTTGATTGCGCGGGCGGGCAGAGCCGTTGTTTTGAATGTGGATGATCACAGGGTCGAATCATTAACAGGCAAGACACAGGCAAAGATCATCGGCTTTGGAATCAAAAATGAAAAAGCGACTCTGCGCGGGACAAATATAAAATTTCATCCCGACGGCGTGGCGTTTGAGATTGAAGGCCATAAAGTGCGCCTGAAAACGCCGGGCGAGCATAACGTCTTGAATGCGCTGGCGGCACTCGGTGTGGCGCGGGGGCTGGGGCTTGATTTAAAAACCGCAATTGCCGGGCTTGAGAAATTCGAGGGGATTAAACGCCGGATGGAGGTTGTCGGCACACGCAATGGGATTACCGTGATTGATGATTTTGGTCACAATCCGGATAAAATCGCGGCGGGTTTAAAGACGTTGAAAGAATTTCCGGGGCGTTTGATTGTTGTTTTCCAGCCGCATGGATTTGGGCCATTAAAACTTATGGGGCGCGAGATTGCCGAGACATTTAAAGACTATCTTGGTGATGATGATTTATTGTTGATGCCGGAGGCCTATTATGCCGGCGGAACGGTTGATCGTTCTGTAACGGCGAAGCATGTTGTGGAGATGGTGGGGGCAGGGGCGCATTGGTTTGAAA
>JBASFN010000057.1:0-6757 GCA_049653045.1 Alphaproteobacteria bacterium | reverse complement strand
TGAAACCGTAGAATTCCTTGTCTTTGTTAAAGGCGTCGGCGTAGATTTTGATGGCTTCGTTGTCGCCTTGACCCTTTAGGTTTTGGGCGTTGCTTTCAGCCTGAGCCAGCAGGACGGTGCGGTCTTTTT
Organism: Alphaproteobacteria bacterium; assembly: GCA_049653045.1. GTDB lineage: Bacteria > Pseudomonadota > Alphaproteobacteria > Micavibrionales > Micavibrionaceae > UBA7657. The sequence continues at coordinate 6,628 of JBASFN010000057.1, read as the reverse complement.
CCGCCGTGGAGCGGATTTCGAGGGCGCGTTGTTCGCCCTTTGCCCGTGTTTCCGTGGCGCGTTCCTTGAGGTCGGAAATCATCCGGCGGACGGTTGATGTGCGGAGGTCGGAGGTCAGGTCGGCGCGGACAATGCGGACATCGACGATTTCAATTCCGAGATTGTCTTTTTTAATGCTTTCGTTGACGCGGTTTTTGATTTCTTCCATGACGGATTCGCGTTCTTTGGATAGCAGTGTTTGGAGTGTGACGCTGCCGAAGACGCCGCGTGTTGCCGCGTTGAGGATGCTTTCAAGGCGATTGTCGGCACTGGCCGTTGTTCGCAGGGTTTTCAGGAATTGCAGGGGATCGAGGATCCGATAACGGGCGAATGTGTCGGCGATGATGGGTTCGCCGCTGACATTCTGGATTTCGGCTTCTGGCGCGGGCGCGGTTTCCGGTACGGGCGGAGTTTGTGTTTTGTTGTAGTGCTGGCCTTTTGCGCTGGCGATGACGACCTGTTCGGGCGGCGGATCGACGGACAGGATACGGCGGTCAAAGTAGCGCACTTCCTGAACGATCGGGAGTTTGAAATGAAGGCCGGGGCCTTGAATGAAGCTGTTTGGATCTTTTGGATCGCCGACGGGTTGTCCGAGTTGCAAAATGATGGCTTGCTCCCTTTGATCGACGATGAACATCGATTGGGAGAGACCAATTAAGGCTATGGCGGAGATAATAAATAGGGATATGACGGTTTTGTTCATCGTGTTTCCTCAAGCGCGTTATCGAGTGGGATGGCCTCTGGCGCGGGCGGGGTTTTTCTTTTCATTTCGTTCAATGGCAGGTATGGCACAACACCATTATTGCCCTTGCTGTCGAGAATGATTTTTTGAGCGTTTTTGAGCACGTCTTCCATCATTTCTATATAGAGACGTTCTTTGGTGACGTCCTTGCCACCCAGATAGGCGGCGTAGATCGAGTTAAAGCGTTCGGCGTCGCCTTTTGCCTTAGCCGCTACGGATTGTTTGTATCCTTCGGCCTCTTGCGTGATTTGCGTTGCCGCGCCTCGCGCCTTGGGGAGAATGTCTTCGCGGTAGGCTTCGGCGCGGTTCTGCACATCTTCGGCGTCTTGTTTCGCCGATTGTACGTCCTGAAAGGCGTTTTGAACGTCAGGGTGGACTTCGGCCTTTTTGATAAGGACTTGCGAGATGGTGATGCCGGATTTGTACTGGTCGAGGTTTTGTTGGATGATGGCTTTTGTGCGCGCTGCTACGGCCTCGCGCTGGTTGGTGATGATCGGGAACATTTCCGTCTGGCCGACGATGTCGCGGATGGCACTTTGTGTGACCTGTTTGATCGTATTTTCCTGATCCTCGACATTAAAGAGGAAATCTTCGGCGGATTTGATGCTCCATTGTACGACGATATTCAGATCGACGATGTTACGGTCGGAGGTTAGCATCAGGCTTTCCTCCGGCACGTCGGTCATGGCTTTGTCACCAGCGCGGGAGAATGCCTCGGTGAAGCCGACATTCATGGAACGGACTTCGTTGACGCGCAGGCTTTGTGCCGTTTCAATCGGGGCAGGCAGATGGTAGCCTAGACCTTCGGTATCGACGGTGCGTGTCCATTTGCCAAAGCGTTGGATGACCACGTTGTCGCCGGGGCTGACGATAAAAAGGCCGCTGGCCAGCCAGAGGACGAGTATTGCCAACAGGCCAAGCCCCAAGGCTGCGCCCGAGCCGAAATTGCCAGGCATGATGTTTCGGAAATTGTCCTGCGCCTTTCGGAGCATGGCATCGAGATCTGGCGGTTCGTTGCCGCCGGGTGTGCGTCCGCCGCCATTACCGCCACCGCCGCCCCAAGGGCCGCGTGTTGGTTCGTTGCCGGGGCGTCCCCAGGGGTTTTTACGTTTTGAATTGTCTGAATTGTCGTCCCAGCCCATGGAGTGTCTATTCGCTTTTTGCCAGTTTGATTTTTTACGCCTATAAGAATATCTGTTTCGCACAGGAAAGCAAGAAAATGGGCGATGTTTTGCAGAAAGAAGTTTTAGAGGCTTTGCGGCGGGTGAACGATCCGGGGCGCGGGCCGGATATTGTGTCGCTCGGGATGGTAACGGGGTTGCAGGTTACGGCTGATGGGCATGTGATTTTTATGATCGAGGTCGATCCGGCGCGGGGATCGAAACTGGAGCCGATGCGGCAGGCGGCGGAAAAAGCGGCGGCTTCGGTGCGCGGGGTGAAAAAGGTGACGGCGGTTTTGACGGCGCAAAAGCCGCCCGCTAACGATCCGCACGGGATGGACAAAAATCCGCGCCTTGAATTGCCGATTAAAAATATTATTGCCGTGGCTTCGGGGAAGGGCGGCGTCGGAAAATCGACGGTGGCCTTGAATCTGGCGGTGGCGCTGGCAAAAGCGGGGAAAAGGACCGGATTGCTGGATGCCGATATTTATGGGCCGTCAGTTCCTAAAATGAGCGGGCTTGAGGGGCAAAAGCCGGAGCAGGGCGTGGACGGGAAGTTGATCCCGCTGGAGGCGTTTGGTTTGAAGGTGATGTCGATTGGATTTATGCTGGATAATGAGGCGCCCTTGGTGTGGCGCGGGCCGATGGTGCAGACGGCTGTTTACCAGATGCTGCGCGATGTTGCGTGGGGGACGGATCAGGAACCGCTTGATGTTTTGATCGTCGATATGCCGCCGGGGACGGGCGACGCGCAGTTGACGCTGGCGCAGAAAGTGCCCGTGACGGGCGCGGTGATTGTTTCAACGCCGCAGGATATTGCGCTGATTGATGCGCGCAAAGCCGTGGGGATGTTTGAAAAAGTCGGGGTAAAAATCCTCGGCATCATTGAAAATATGAGTACGCATGTTTGCAGCAATTGCGGCCATGAGGAACATATTTTCGGTCATGGCGGCGCACGAAAAGAAGCAGAAAAACTCGGCGTTCCGTTTTTGGGGGAAATTCCTTTGGATATTGCGATCAGAGAAGGATCGGATGCGGGCAGACCAGTGGCGGGGAATGTTTTTTCTCAAATCTCAGAAATCGTCATTGCGAGCGTAGCGAAGCAATCCAGTTTTTAACTTTCAGCATTTCTGGATTGCTTCGTCGGCGTTGCCTCCTTGCAATGACGACTCTCTATTTTCTCTCCAGCACATAAAACGTAAACGCCGGATCGCCGGGGCGTTTGTCTTCGGAAATTATTGTCCAGTCGTTCCAGTCGAATTTCGGGAAGTATGTATCGCCTTCATAGTCTTGGTCGATTACGGTGATATAGAGACGTTCCGTGATGGGCAGGGTTTCTTTGTAAATTTCCCCACCGCCGGTGATGAAGATTTCATTTGCTCCTGTGTCCACGGCGATTTTTTTCGCCATGGCCATCGCGTCGTCGATTGTTTTTACGAAAAAAGGACCGTCGGCGTTCATAGGTTCCATGAAGGTGCGGCTGATGACGATGTTGGCGCGGCCGGGGAGAGGTTTTCCGAGGGCTTCGTAGGATTTTCGCCCCATCAGGATGGGTTTCCCCATGGTCGTGCGTTTGAAGTATTTGAAATCTTCGGGGATGTGCCATGCCATGTCGCCGTCCTTGCCGATGACATGGTTGCGGCCTATGGCGACGATCGATGAAATATATATTTTGGCCATTTTGTGATTTTCCGTTATGTTGCCCGCCATGATACTGAAACAGTTGTCGGAAAGCCATATCCGCATTTTTCTGGATAAGATCAATGTCAATGTACGCATTGGCCTGTTTCCGCATGAGCAGGAAGGCGGGCGGTCGCAGCGTGTGATTGTCAGTATTGAATTGTTTGCGCCTGTTGGGGATTATTTAAGCGGCGCGACGCATAAAACCATCATTGATTACGATCATATCTATGGCGCGGTGCAAAGCTGGGCGGAGAGGCCGCATACGCTGCTGATCGAAACCTATCTTGAGGAGCTTGTGGCGATTTGTTTTCAGGATAAACGGATCGCGGCATGCCGGGTGTCGGTATCAAAGCCGGATGTTTTCCAAGATGTCGAGAATGCCGGGGTCGAAGTATTTATGACGCGGGATTCGTTTCAGAAATCCTAGACCGCCACCGCCGCCTTGATATGCGGGTGGGAGTCGTAGCCGACCAGTTCAAAATCCTCGAATTTGAAATCGAAAATATTTTTGACATGCGGGTTGAGGTGCATTTCCGGCAGGGGTTTCGGCTCGCGGGTTAATTGCAATCTAGCCTGTTCAATGTGGTTTGAGTAGAGGTGCGCGTCGCCGAAGGTGTGGATGAATTCACCGGATTTCAGGCCGGATACTTGTGCCACCATCATGGTGAGAAGTGCGTAGGAGGCGATGTTGAAGGGGACGCCGAGGAAAATATCCGCGCTGCGCTGGTAAAGCTGGCAGGAGAGTTTTCCGTCCGCCACATAGAACTGGAAAAAAGCGTGGCAGGGGGGCAGAGCCATTTTGCCGATTTCACCGACATTCCACGCCGAGACGATTAACCTGCGGTCGTCGGGATTGGATTTGATGCGTTCCAATACGTTGGAAATCTGGTCGATGTTGCGGCCATCTGCCGTTGGCCATGAGCGCCATTGATGGCCGTACACGGGGCCGAGATTGCCGTTTTCATCCGCCCATTCGTCCCAGATTTTAACGCCGTTATCGGCGAGATATTTAATATTGGTGTCACCCGCCAGAAACCACAGCAATTCATGGATAATGGATTTTAAGTGGCATTTTTTCGTGGTGACGAGGGGAAAGCCCTGCGTCAGATCAAAGCGCATCTGGTGGCCGAAGACGCTGAGTGTGCCTGTGCCGGTGCGGTCTTCTTTTTTGACGCCGTTCTCCAGAACGTGGCGCATGAGGTCGAGATATTGTTTCATGGAGGCAGTATTTATGATTCTTGGTCTTTTGTCATCCTGAGTGTGGCGAAGAAACTCCTGGGATCCTTCGCTATGCTCAGGATGACAGTGGAGGTTATTTTTTCTCGAACAGGGTTTTGTATTGACCGTAACCTTCGGTGTCCAGTTTATCGAGGGGGATAAAGCGCAAAGAGGCCGAGTTGATGCAGTAGCGCATGCCACCCGTTTCCTTGGGGCCGTCGGTGAATACGTGACCGAGATGGGAATCGCCGTGGGTTGAGCGAATTTCTGTGCGCGGTAAGCCCATTTTGTAATCCTGGTTTTCTTTTACGAATTTGGGGTCGAGGGGTTTTGTGAAGCTCGGCCAGCCTGTGCCGGAGTCGTATTTGTCTTTTGAGGAGAACAGGGGTTCACCGCTGACGACATCAACGTAGATTCCATCTGCGTGATTGTTCCAGTAGGCGTTCTGGAAGGGTTTTTCCGTGCCGCCCTGCTGGGTGACGTATTTTTGCATGTCGTCGAGTGCATTTATGGCGTCGCCCGATTTTGTGTAGGGTTTGCTCATGGGTAATTCTCCTTTTGTTTCAGAGTCTTCGCCATTCTTGCTGGCGGCGTCAATTGTTTCTATCGGGTCTTCCGCGTAGGCCGGTATCTGGAATAGGGAAAAGGCCGCAATTGTCAGAAGTATGGTTTTCTTCAGTTTCATAGCTGTTTTCTTTCTTCCAAAGGATATAGCGAGGTGCGATTTTATATCAAGTCTTTAGGCTATACGTTTGGATCGTTGAAATCCGGCGGGAATAAGGCATAAAAAATGCCCGGTGGAGTAGGGGGCCGGGCATTTTTATTCATCGTCTGTTACGGACGATTATCTTGGGTCATCGGCACCATGACCGCCATGACGGCGACCACGATCATCGCCGGGGGCGTCATCAGCACCGCGACCACGACGGTGTGGCAGAGATTCTATGTCGCTCGTGGAGAGGAGTGATATTTGTTGAAATCCACCCTCGGTTGCGCGTGGGTCATCGGCACCATGACCGCCATGACGGCGACCACGATCATCGCCGGGGGCATCGTCAGCACCACGGCCACGACGGTGTGGCAGAGATTCTGTTTCTGTTCCGGAGAGGAAAGAAATCTGGGTAAAAGAACCAGTTTCGATCAGTTCGCCGCCGTGGCGTTGGCGATGGCGTCCGCCGCCTGTGATCCGTTCGCGTTCGACAACGGAAGCGGGTTTCATGGAGGTATCTTTTGAGATTCCATCCATCGAGGCTTGTGCGGGCATTGCAGAAAATGCTGTGAATCCAGCAAATAATGCGATTGCCAAGCCGGTGGCTTTCATGTTTTTCATAATTAAAGTCTCCTATTTGGTTAAATTGGCGTTAATTAAGTGGGAAAATATCCCACTACCAATATACGAGGGAATATTTCCCACGTCAACACTTTTCAAAAAGTTTTTTATGCTATATAAAACAGAAGGATAGAAAAAAATTATCGCAAAAATTTGTGGGCAGGACTGGGTTTGGAAAAAAGTAAGACAAAAATTTTGACGGAAGCCACGCGTGCAATTCTTTCACCTTTGTTGCGCTTGCTGATGACGTATGGACGGACGTATCGTGATTTCTGTGAAGTTGCCAAGCAGGAATATTATGCTTGCTGTCGTACTATTCTGATGCGTCAGGGAAAAAAAATAACGGATAGTCAGCTGGCCTTGATTACAGGTATTCATCGCAAGGATATTTCCGCGCTCGGTGATGCGGATTTAAGGCCTGAGGTTTTGCCTGCCATGCGCGGCTCGGTTTGTGCC
>JBASFN010000056.1:0-3336 GCA_049653045.1 Alphaproteobacteria bacterium | reverse complement strand
TCTCTCACCGTCAGGATATTTTTCCCTGCGTTGACGGCCACAGCATGATCGTCTTTCAGGGTTTCAATTTCTTTTGCGCGGCGTTTTTCTTGTACGGCAAGGCATAATTTGGCCGCTTCTTTTTGATAGAATGTGTCGGATGTGCCGTGTGGTTGCGTCCATCTCAGGCCATATTCGTCGTTATGAAGCTGGATATGCGATCCCTCTTGCGATACGACCTCAAAGCCGTGATCTTCCAACATGCGGATTACCCGTTCCGCAGGTTCAACCTGCCCCGTGTTCAGGAAATGCTCCGGTTGATAACGCTTATATTTTCCGCCGAAAATGCTCAAAATAAATCCCCCGCTGTTCAGGCGGGGGATATTGCCATAAAATACAGGCAAATGTCAATTTTATGGCGTTTTGTAAGTTTTTAATGCTACTAGGCCGCTTTTTTAATCAGCTCGGCGTAGGTGCATTGGGGGCGTGGCCCGATATGGGAGATCACCTCGGCTGCTGCTGCTGCCCCTAGTTTTCCGCATGTTTCGAGGGGCATTCCTTCGGTAAAGCCATAGAGGAACCCGGCGGCGAACTGGTCACCCGCGCCCGTCGTGTCGATTACGGTTTTGACCGGGGCGGCGGGGACGATGATTTTGCTCCCGTTGGCCATGATGACCGCGCCTTTTTCGCTGCGGGTCAGGACGGCGACTTCGCATTTCTTGGCGACGGCCTCTGCCGCGTCGTCGAAATTGTCTTTTTGATAGAGGGATTTGATTTCATCCTCGTTGGCGAAAAGAATATCGACATGGTTTTCAACAAGATTGAGGAAGTCTGCCCGGTGGCGCCCGACGCAGAACGGATCGGACAGGGTAAGAGCGATACGTTTCCCGGCCTTGTGCGCGTATTCGGCGGCGCGAATGAATGCCTTTTTCGCTTGCTCGCGGTCGAACAGGTATCCTTCGAGATAGGTTACTTGCGAGGAGGCAATCATTTCTTCGTCGATGTCATCGGCTTGAAGTTCGACGCTGGCGCCTAAGAATGTATTCATCGTGCGGTGTGCGTCGGGTGTGACGAGAATTAAGCATCGTCCCGTTTGTGCGCCGATGGCCAGTGCCTGGGTCGTGAAGGTTACGCCTTGCGAGCGGATGTCGTGTTGGAATATTTTTCCGAGGGTGTCGCCCGCGACCTTGCCGATAAATCCGCCCTTGCCGCCGAAGGAGGCAAAGCCCGCCATCGTATTCGCTGCCGATCCGCCGGAGGATTCAACGCCCGGCCCCATCTGGCTGTAAAGCTCCACGGCGCGTACTTCGTCGATCAGCGTCATTGCGCCCTTTTCCATGCCGTATTTTTTGTTCTGGTCGCTGATGAAATCGTCGCTGGTTTGAACAAGGACATCAACAAGGGCATTGCCGACGGCGGTAACGCCATAAATGGGTGTGGACATTGGTACTCCTCTTTAAAAAATTTACAGGATCAATAAATCGTTCTATAACCCGAACCATGGCCAGAAAACAGCAAAAAGACCCTAAAGTAAAGATAATAGACGCGGCTCTGTCCCTTGCGGCGGAGCGCGGGTGGGACAGGGTGACGCTGGCCGATATTGCTGTTGCGGCTAAACTATCGCTGGCGGCGTTGCATGAGCATTTTGAGGATAAAAACGATATTCTGGCCGGATTGGGGCGTGTTATTGATCGCCGGGTTCTTGAGGCCATAGGCACGCTGGATGATTCTGTTTCCCCCCGTGACAGGCTGTTTGAAATCCTGATGGAGCGGTTTGATGTCTTGAGCGAATACAGGACTGGCTTAGTGCCGATTTTGAATTCCTTTCAATGCGATCCGAAACAATTTGTGATTAACCTGCCGCATCTTTGCAAATCTATGAACTGGATGCTGGAGCTGGCGGGCTTAAACACCAATGGAATCGCGGGTTCTTTAAGGCTGGTCGGTATGACGGGGCTTTATATCCGGTCGCTGCAGGTCTGGCTGAAGGATGAAAGCCCGGATATGGGTAAGACTATGGCCGCGCTGGACAGGGATTTGGGGCGTATCGAAAGCCTTGCCAAATCCATAGGGCTGTAACAATATGCGCCCGATGGACTACGACAGTCATTTTAAAAAATGCATTGACGCGATCAAGGGTGAGGGGCGTTACCGTACCTTTGCCACGATGGAGCGTGTCGTTGGCAAATTTCCGCGAGCCGTCTATCACGCGCCGGATGGATCTGTGCGCGAAGTCATAGTTTGGTGCAGCAACGATTATCTTGGCATGGGACAGCACCCGGTTGTGATCGAAGCCGGACGCGCTGCGCTGGAAAGTTCCGGTGCGGGCGCGGGCGGTACGCGTAATATTTCCGGTACAACACGCTATCATGTCGAACTGGAAGAGTCCGTTGCCGATCTGCATGGGAAAGAGGCGGGGCTTGTTTTCTCCTCCGGTTATGTTGCCAACGAGGGCACGCTCGGCACGCTTGGGAAATTGATGCCTGACTGCGTGATGTTTTCTGATGCGATGAATCATGCTTCGATGATTCACGGGATTAAAAGCAGTGGCTGCGAGAAAATGATTTATCGTCACAATGATCTCGATCATCTTGAGTCGTTGTTGCAATCTGTCGATATAAAACGTCCTAAAATCATTGCGTTTGAATCCGTTTATTCGATGGACGGGGATATTGGTGATATTGCCGGGATTGCGGATCTTGCGGAAAAATACAACGCGATGACTTATCTTGATGAGGTGCATGCCGTTGGGATTTACGGGCGGCGCGGCGGCGGCGTGGCCGAGGAATTAGGGCTTCTTGATCGTATTGATATTATCGAGGGAACCTTTGGAAAGGCGTATGGTGCTATGGGCGGTTTTATCACGGGGACAAAAGCCGTGATCGATTCTGTGCGTTCGTTTGCGCCCGGATTTATTTTTACCACCAGTCTTCCGCCTTCGGTATTGGCTTCGGCGCGTGCGTCGGTCGAGCATTTGAAAGTCTCGCAAGTTGAGCGCGATAAAATGCGCGGCAATGTTAAATTGCTGAAGGAAATTTTGGAGAGTTCAAATCTGCCCTATATGCGCGGCAAGACGCATATCGTTCCGCTTGTGGTGGGTGAGCCGACTTGTTGCCGCGAGGTCACCGATATGCTGATGCGTGAATACGGCGTTTACGTCCAGCCGATCAATTATCCGACTGTGCCGCGTGGGACGGAACGTCTTCGCTTGACCGCAACGGCCGCGCATTCAGAGGATGATGTTCGGTATCTTGCAGGTGTGTTGGCGGAGATGTGGTCTTCGCATAAAGTTCTGAGGAATGTGGCCTGACATTCGGCTTGAATTCAGCTTAAACGGTAAAATTAACGGTGTTGCCG
>JBASFN010000055.1:0-3929 GCA_049653045.1 Alphaproteobacteria bacterium | reverse complement strand
CTATAAATGAGTCCAGTTCTGGAGTGAATCCGGATCAGACTGAGCCTCACCCATTCCTTGATAAAGCTGTCCAAAAATGCAACACATACCCCCCATGACAAACCATAAACCCGTTAAAAAAGCTGTTTTCCCCGTTGCCGGTCTTGGGACGCGTTTCCTCCCCGCCACCAAGGTCATGCCCAAGGAGATGCTGCCGATTAACGATCGGCCCCTGATTCAGCATGTTTTTGAGGAAGCGCGGGCGGCTGGTATCGAAGAATTTATATTCATTACAGGGCGCTACAAGGAAATGCTGGAGCAGCACTTTGATTTCCAGCCGGAGCTGGAAGACGTTCTCGAAAGCCGGGGGCGGACGGCGATGCTGGCCAAGGTGCGCGATTCCGAAATCCCGGCGGGCCGACTGTTCCTGACGCGCCAGCCGCGCCCGCTTGGCCTTGGCCACGCCGTGTGGTGCGCTAGGAAGCTGGTCGGAAACGAGCCTTTCGCTATCCTGCTTCCCGACGACATCGTGCGCGCGCCCAAAGGCTGCCTCAGCCAGATGGTCGAAGCCTATGAAAAACATGGGGGAAATATCGTCGCAGTTAAAGATGTGCCTAAAGAGGACACGTCCAAATACGGCATTCTCGACATCGCCTCGGAGAATGGGCGGCATGTGAAGGTCAAGGGGCTGGTCGAAAAACCCAAACCGGAAAACGCGCCTTCTACATTGTCTGTTGTCGGGCGCTATATCCTCCAGCCCGAAGTCTTCGATCATCTTTCGGCCTTTGAAACCGGGTCGGGCGGGGAGATCCAGCTCACCGACGCCATGGCCAAACTGATCGGCAGCCAACCCTTCCACGGCCTGCGGTTCGAGGGCGACCATTTCGACTGCGGCAGCCGCGTCGGGTTCATCGAGGCCAATATCGCTTTTATGAGCAACGACAAGGAAATTGGTAAAAACGTTAAAAAGATTGTGAAGAGATATGCAACTGAAAATGAATAAGCCTCTCCCCCTCCCCTGCTCGCATCCATTCGATCCCGTTATCCTGCGCGAGTACGATATTCGCGGTATCGTCGGCAAAAACCTGTCGGAGAAGGATGCCTATGCGCTTGGCCTCGCTTTCGGGACATTTGTGATCGGCAAGGGCGGCAAAACGATCTGCGTCGGCTATGATGGCCGCGATACGTCGCCCGGTTTGTCGACGGCATTGATGCGCGGCCTTTCCGAAACCGGACTTGAGGTTACGGATGTTGGCCTTGGCCCCACCCCCCTCCTCTGGTTTGCAGTCAAACATCTGAAAACCGATGCCGGTATCATGGTGACAGGCTCACACAACCCGGCGGGCCATAACGGTTTTAAAATGACGCTCCAGAAAGAACCAATCTACGGGAAGGCTATTGCAAATATCGGCGAAATTGCCGCTACCGGAAACTATAATATTGCTGCCACACCGGGAACAATTGTTCATCACCCTTTAAAGTCAGAGTATATCGGCAGATTGTTTCAGGATTACACTGCAAAATCTCCGCTCACGATCGCTTGGGATTGCGGAAATGGTGTGGGTGGTGCAGTTATTGGCGATATTGTTGCTAAACTCCCCGGAAAAAACATCCTCCTCTACGACGATGTGGATGGAACATTCCCCAACCACCACCCCGACCCAACTGTGGACAAGAACCTCGACGATTTGCGGAAGGCAGTCCTTGATAACAAATGCGATCTCGGCATTGCCTTCGATGGCGACGCGGACAGAATTGGCGTCATTGACGAAAATGGCGATATTTTACGGTGCGATACGCTACTAGGGCTTTACGCCGCCGAAATCATCGAAAAAAGCCCTGGCGCGCCGATCATCGGCGATGTGAAATGCAGCCAAACCCTGTTCGATGAAATCGAACGCCTTGGCGGTACGCCCGTCATGTGGAAAACAGGCCATTCGTTGGTAAAATCCAAAATGGCAGAGCTGAAAGCCCCGCTCGCCGGGGAACTCAGCGGCCATATCTTTTTTGCCGATAAATATTACGGCTTTGATGATGCGCTGTATTGCTCCATCCGCCTTATCAATATTGTCAGCGCGGCGAAGGAGAGCGGTAAAAACGGGTTATCGGTCCTCACCGCCCACCTGCCTCGCACCTACAGTACGGCGGAGGTGCGCGTTGAGGTTCCGGAGGAAGACAAATTTGCTATTGTTCCGAAGGTCATTGCCTCCTTGATGTCGCAAAAGAACATCGAAATCTGTGACATTGACGGCGTGCGAGTCAAAACGCCGGACGGCTGGTGGCTCCTGCGCCCCTCCAATACACAAAACGTCCTTAGTGCCCGTGCCGAAGGCAACAGCTCCCAAGCCCTCGAAGCCCTCAAATCTATGGCGATGGAGGAGCTAAAAAAACTTGGGTACAGTCTGACATTCGGTTCATAGATAAAGGAAACGGCTATTGGTGCAAACACCAATTCTGTCGACAGGCTGGGGGGTCTCGGCTTAATGCTGACTCTAGCTATAAACCCCGTAATATTCTTTATACCACGCGATAAATCTCGGCACACCGTCGGTGATTGGGGTTTTGGGCTTGAACCCAGTTAGGGCGCTCGTCTCCGAAACATCGGCGTAGGTTTCTTTTACATCGCCTGCTTGCATTTCCTTGTACTCTATCTCGGCTTTTTTACCGAGTTCGTTTTCGATGATCCGCACAAAATCCATCAGGTTTTCACTGCGCGTGTTGCCGATGTTCAGAACGCGGTGCGGCGCACTTTCTGCCCGCTCCGGCGGATTGTCCAGCGTTGCCAAAACGCCATCGACAATGTCATCAACGTAAGTGAAATCGCGCTTCATTTCGCCATTATTAAAGACCTCTATCTTTTTTCCCTCGCTGATCGCCTTGGTAAAAATGAACAGCGCCATGTCGGGACGGCCCCATGGTCCGTAGACTGTGAAAAACCGGAGGCCCGTTTGAGGGATGTTATAGAGGTGCGCATAAGTCTGGCTCATCAGTTCGTCGGCGCGTTTCGTTGCGGCGTAGAGAGAAATCGGCGACTCGACGGGGTCTTTAACCGAGAAAGGCAGTTTTATATTGCCGCCATAAACTGACGATGAACTGGCATAGACAAGATGCGTGAAGCCTTCCGTGTGCCTGCACATCTCCATGACGGTCAAATGGCCCATACAATTGCTTGTAATATAGGCATAGGGATTTTGCAGGGAGTACCGGACACCAGCCTGCGCCGCGAGGTGCACGACACGGCGAAACGGTCCGCGCTCCCGCCATAATTTTTCCATGCCTTCCTTATCGGCGATATCCTGCTTGACGAAGGTGAAGTTTTTGAAGTTGGCGAGTTGTTCGAGGCGCGCTTCTTTCAATGTCACATCATAATAGTCGTTCAGGTTGTCGATACCGACAACCGTTTCGCCGCGCTGGAGCAAGCGCGTCGCCGTATGAAAGCCGATAAACCCGGCGGCACCGGTGACGAGAACAGAGTTGTTGTCTTTATCGCTTTTGGCCATTTTCTGATCCTTAAATTGGAAAAATCTTGAGGCTTTTATGTAGATACTTTTACCCCCCACGCAAGCTTTTTGTTCGGCGCAGCGAAAAAATACAGGGCAGAACCTCGTTTAAAAATTACATAACACAAAACCTCAAAAAAAATCTATCTTATACCCGCAAGAATTGATATAAAATTCAATGAGCGGTTTGATCTGTCTAATCCGTAGTATTTATGTTGCTTTTCTACACCTCTCTCTCTTTCAATCCCTACTTTGAATGACCACCATGTCCCGGAAGAAAAAATCATTATTTATGACCAATGTTGTGCTTTGCGCGATTTCAATGCCAATTACGGTCTCCTGTACGGCCATACCGACTTCTGGCCCATACAGCCATGACATTCGTAGCAATGCCTCTGCCCGGACGGCTACGGAAAAACAAAGCACAAGCCCCAGCCAGCAATACAGCCT
>JBASFN010000054.1:0-8909 GCA_049653045.1 Alphaproteobacteria bacterium | reverse complement strand
ATCGGCGATTATCTCGCCCCAGTCAATGTCCAGACGGTGTTTTAGAATACGCCTGGCCTCAATATCGGGGGAATCGACCCCAAAATCGGCCAGATTTTGCCTGATTTCAGAATAAAAAGCACCGAGTTTAGCGTCCATCAGGACTCCAGCGTTGCAAGAGCCGCCGCCTGATCCTCGGTAATCAAGGCCTCTATAACCTCATTCAGAGCCTTGCCTGCCAAAACCTCGTCCAGATTATAAAGGGTCAGGTTTATGCGGTGATCGGTCACACGCCCTTGTGGGAAGTTGTAGGTACGAATGCGCTCGGAGCGATCACCGCTCCCGACCTGCTCCTTGCGGTCTTTAGCCCGCGTTTCCGCAAGTTTTGTCCGCTCAAGGTCATAAAGGCGTGTTTTCAGGATTTTCATCGCCTTGTCCCGATTTTTATGCTGGGAACGCTCCTCCTGCATCTCAACGACAAGCCCCGAAGGGATATGGGTAATGCGGATAGCGGATTCGGTCTTGTTAACGTGCTGTCCCCCGGCCCCTTGCGAACGATAGGTATCAATGCGCAAATCGGCGGTGTTGATCGTCACATCCACATCCTCGGCCTCAGGCAAAACGGCAACGGTAGCGGCGGAGGTATGCACCCGCCCTTGCGCCTCTGTTTTGGGAACCCTCTGAACCCGGTGAACGCCGGATTCGTATTTCAGGCGCGAAAAAACATTATGGCCTGTGACCTGAGAAATAATCTTAGAAAAACCGCCCAGATCGCTTTCAGAAACCTCTAAAACCTCGAACTTCCAACCCATGTTCCCAGCATAGCCCTTATACATGCTAAACAGATCGCCCGCGAACAAAGCGGCCTCCTCCCCGCCTGTCCCGGCACGAATTTCAAGAATAGCATTGCGAGCATCGGCCTCATCCTTTGGAATCAAACAAAGTTTCAGCGTTTGTTCTAATTCCGGGATCAATTTATTTATGCTTTTCATCTCCTGAGAAGCCAAATCCCGCATTTCAGGGTCATCCAGCATAACGTTCAGGTCTTCCTTTTCCTTGAGAGCCTTATCATATTCGTCCGCAGCCTCAACCACGGGGGTCAGGGCAGCATATTCCTGCGACAGTTTCACGAATTTATCGCCACCGAGATTTCCCGCCGCCATCAGAGCGGCCAGTTCTTCGTGACGCGTCTTGATCGACGCAAGTTTTTCCTTCAAAGACATGGGAAATGGATACGCTAGGAATGATGGAAAAAGCAAGCGGGCTGCATGATTTTATTCCTTGCGCCCGTAGTTTTTCTTAAGAGATTTCGCATCTAGGGGAATATTCCGCCGAACCTGGCTTTCCTGCCCCAAAGGTCTCAGTTTCTGGCCATCAACCTCCAGATCAACACCGCCGGCATTACCCAATGAAATTGTTAAATCCGGGCGATCGGGAACAAAATAACGATCCCCGGCCTTCAGGACACGAGAAACAATCGACCGCCCATCCTTCCCCCGTATTTCAACCCAACTGTTTTTCTTAATCGTCAGGATAATCCCCTTGCCCGTTTCCTCAATCGGCGGCGGTGTTTCAGCCACTACTTTTTCTGCTATTGCGGGGGTTTCAGGGGGTGTAGAAAGGGGAATATCCTCTTTTGGAGGTGCTTTCAAAGCCTGAGACAGGGTTTTTGCCCCGGAAAGCTCATTTAAGTCGGCCACGGCCGCACCAATTTCCAAAGATATTTCATCCGGAACGGGTTGAACGTCCTCTTGCGCAACGGGTTCAGGTTTTGTTTCCGGTAAATTCTCCTGAAGCGCCTCCTGAGGCGGCGGCACTTGATCGACGGTTTCGACCACCTCCCTCACCGGCGGAACGTCATTAACGCTCACATCATCTTCCCCACGCATCGACCACCAGGCCACGAGAATAAAAAGAACCGCCAGCACAGAAACCGCAACCTGCCAGTATTGAGGCAGCATGACATCCGAAGACATTTCCTTATGGCTGACCACGGCGGCAGGCCCCGTCTTTGTCCCCGACTGGGACTTATAAAGCCCCACCATCTTCTCGCCGTTCAATCCGAGATATTCAGCATAAGTACGAATAAACCCGATAATATAGACCTTACCGGGAAGCTTCGCGTAATCGCCATTTTCAAGAGCTTCAAGCTGGACATAGCGTATGCGCAACGCCCGCTCGATGTCGTGCAGCGACTGGCCATAATGTATGCGCGTACGCCGCAGGATTTCACCTACGCTTAAGTCGGTCTGGAAATTATCAGGAGATTCACTCACGGCAGCCTGTCCCATAATAGCCCCCATGATAAAGGATTATTAACTAATCTTCCAGCCCATAAGCGGCATGAAGCGAACGCACGGCCAATTCAACGTAGTCCTGATCGATAAGAACGCTGATTTTAATCTCAGACGTAGAAATGACCTGTATGTTGATCCCCTTATCCGCCAGTGTCTTGAACATCGTATTAGCAACCCCGGAGTGACTTTTCATACCAACGCCCACGACGGAAATCTTGGCCACGGCATCAGACGTCTGCATTTCCTTGAACTTCATATCACTGAGTTTTTTTATCGTTTCAATCGCACGCGGCAAATCGGCTCTCGGAACAGTGAAAGTAATATCCGTCAGTTTGCCGTCGGGCGAGACGTTCTGAACGATCATGTCCACGTTGACAGCGGCCTCGGCCAAGGGGCTGAAGATGCGCGCCGCCACTCCCGGAACATCGGGGACACCGATCAAGGTGACTTTAGCCTCATCCCGCGTATAGGCCACACCCGTTACAAGCTGCTGTTCCATAATATCTTCCTCCCTTGTGACAAGCGTTCCCGGCAGGTCACTGCCGATATGCTCTTCAAAACTTGATAAAACCTGCAATGAAAGATCTTTTTTCATGGCAATTTCGACCGACCGTATATGCAAAACCTTCGCCCCGACAGAAGCCAGCTCCAGCATTTCCTCATAGGAAATACGGCTGATCTTTCTCGCCTGCGGAACAATGCGCGGATCGGTGGTATAAACCCCATCCACATCAGTATAAATATCGCACCTATCAGCATTAAGCGCAGCCGCCACGGCCACGGCCGAGGTATCCGACCCCCCGCGCCCGAGCGTCGTCACCCGACCATCTTCGGTAACACCCTGAAACCCCGGAATAACCGCCACTTCGCCAGCATTCAACCTTTTGAGGAGTTCTTCGGTCTTAATCTCGGAAATGCGCGCCTTGCTGTGAACCGCATCAGTAATAATCGGCACTTGCCAGCCTAACCAAGACCGGGCATTGATCCCCATTTTACGGAGTGTCATCGCCATCAAGCCCGATGTGACCTGCTCACCGCTCGCAACCACAACATCGTATTCCGAAGGATCATGGAGCTTGTCCACCTGATTACAGTACTCAACCAACTGATTGGTTACGCCTGCCATGGCCGAAACAACAACGGCGACCTTATTCCCACGCGCAACCTCCCGCGCAACCTTGGCGGCGGCGGTCTCGATTCTTTTGACATCAGCGACGGACGTTCCGCCGAATTTCACGACAATAAGAGCCATAATTACTTTCAGAGCCTTTCGCTTCGTGCTAAAAAGCTCTTGTTTATTACAGAAAGACTGAATTTATGTCCACAGTTCTCACGGCAGAAATAGAAAAATTCTCAAAAGATGCCGATCGATGGTGGGATGAAAACGGCCCCTTCGCCCCCCTGCACCGCCTGAACCCGGCGCGAATGAGCTATATTCGCCAACAAATTTGCGCCCATTACACCCTGAGCCAGACCAACCTCAAACCTTTCAAAACCCTTAAAATTCTAGATGTCGGCTGCGGCGGCGGGCTGGTTTCCGAACCCATGGCGCGCCTCGGGGCAAGCATCACAGGAATCGACGCCGATCCTATTGCTATTCCAGTGGCCAAAAAACACGCCGAACAATCAAACCTGAAAATAAATTACAGCAATCAAGAAATCAAAGATTTGCAATCAACCTTCGATGTCATCCTTGCCCTTGAAATCATCGAGCATGTCGAGAACCCAACCGACTTTGTAAAATCCGTCGCCAAAGCGTTAAAGCCAGGCGGTCTTGCGATTTTCTCAACACTGAACCGAACGCCGAAATCCTATGCGCTTGGGATCGTCGCCGCCGAATATATCCTGCGCCTTGTTCCACGTGGAACACATGAGTGGCAGCGGTTTCTAAAGCCATCAGAACTCGCAAGTCACATCCGCAAGGCAGGCATGGAACCCGCAGATGTCAGCGGCTTGATTTATCGGCCCCTCTCCCGCGAATTTGAAATTTCAAAAAACGATGTCGCAGTGAATTATTTTATGACGGCAACAAAAAAGGCCTGACATGAATGGATTTTTTATCGTTTGCTTGATCCTCGCCATGGCAGCCACTCTCGGCATCCTAGGTTTCGGTCTTTTTTCAATGGGGAAAGGCGGAGACTTCAACAAAAAATACGGTAACCGCCTGATGCAATGGCGTGTTATATTCCAAGGACTGGCACTCGCCATCCTCGCCCTTCTCTTTATGATGTCCAAGCACTAACGGAGTCTCTATGAAAATACTTGTCCCGATCAAGCGGGTGATCGATTACAACGTCAAAGTCCGCGTCAAGGCTGACGGAAGCGGCATTGATCTCGCCAACGTCAAAATGTCGATCAATCCATTCGATGAAATCGCTGTCGAAGAAGCCGTCCGCCTGAAAGAGGCTGGAAAAGCCACGGAAATCATCGTGGTGACAATCGGCTCGGACAAGGCACAGGAACAGCTTCGCACCGCCATGGCCATGGGCGCAGACAGAGGCATCCTTGTAAAAACGGATGCTCCGACGGATCTGGGCGGCGTAGAACCCCTCGCCGTTGCCAAAACACTCAAAGCCCTTATCGAAAAAGAAAATCCCGGCCTCGTCATCATGGGCAAGCAATCCATCGACGACGATTCCAACCAAACCGGCCAGATGCTCGCCGCCTTGCTCGGATGGGCGCAAGGAACGTTTGCCTCAAAAGTCGAAACAGAGTCCGGATCGATCAAGGTCACCCGCGAAATCGACGGCGGATTAGAAACGCTGAATTTAAAACTCCCAGCCATCGTCACGACCGACCTGCGCCTCAACGAACCGCGCTATGCCAAACTGCCAGACATTATGAAGGCCAAGAAAAAGCCGCTTGATGTTTTGGAACCGTCCGCACTCGGCATCGATTACACCCCGCGCCTCAAAATCCTGAAAGTGTCGGAACCACCAAAGCGCAAGGGCGGAATCAAGGTATCAAGCGTCGATGAACTCATCGCCAAACTCAAAACCGAAGCGAAGGTATTATAACCATGCCCATTCTTGTCCTCGCCGAACACGACAACAAAACCCTGAAGCCCGCCACGCTGAATACTATCGGCGCGGCAAAAAAATTGGGCGGGGACATCCATGTCCTTGTTGCCGGATCAAATTGCAGCGCGGTCGCGGAAATCGTCGCCAAATGCGATGGCGTGTTGAAAGTTTTAAAGGCTGACGCGCCCGGCCTCGAACACCAACTGGCCGAAAGCATCGCCCCCATCATCGCCGAACACGGAAAGAATTACACTCACATCCTCGCCCCCGCGACAAGCTTTGGCAAAAATATCCTGCCCCGCGCCGCCGCCGTTTTGGATGTTCAGCAAATCTCCGATGTTATCGCCATATTGGGGCCGGATACATTTGAACGCCCGGTTTATGCCGGAAACGCCATCGCCACCGTCCAATCCTCAGACCCGATCAAGACCATGACAATCCGGGCGACAAATTTCGATGCGGTCGCCGCATCCGGGGGAAACGGATCAATCAGCGACATTGCCTCCAAGGGCGACAATTCACTATCCTCCTTCTCCGGGCAGGAACTTTCAAAATCCGAAAGGCCGGAATTAACCGCCGCAAAAATCATCGTATCTGGCGGGCGTGGCGTGGGATCGAAGGAAAATTTCGCAATCATCGAAAAACTGGCGGACAAATTGGGCGCGGCGGTCGGAGCCTCCCGCGCCGCCGTCGATGCGGGGTATGTGCCCAATGACTACCAGGTCGGACAGACGGGAAAAATCGTCGCGCCTGATCTTTATATAGCCGTCGGCATTTCCGGCGCCATCCAGCATTTGGCTGGAATGAAAGACTCCAAAACCATCGTCGCCATCAACAAAGACCCCGACGCCCCCATCTTCGGCGTCGCCGATTACGGCCTAGTCGGGGATTTGTTCCAAATCGTGCCGGAACTAACCGAAAAATTAAGTTGACATAAATTCTAGCTTTTCGTACATAAAACTCCTCACAAACCGGAGTGATTTATGACGGACGCCTTAAACGACCAGACGCACGATGACACAAACCGCCATCACCGCGAGCATCTTTACTATGAATTGAGGCAGCACGGCTTTAAAATGCTCCGCCGCGAAAGCGATCCGGAAACAGCCAAGCCTGTTCTGGAATCATGGGTTAAACGTGAAAACGGCTGCACTCACCTCATTGTCATGGATAAATTCAACAGCGAAGCCAGAAGCCAAATTCGCAGCCTCGTCCATAAATACGCACCCAACGCCCGTGGTGGAAACTGCGCCCAGTCCCCAAAAGCCATAAACCTTATCGAAGACGGCAGCAATACATTCAGCTATGTGATTGAATAATCAGCCCTGACCATTATTTTCAGGTACATGACTTCCGATTTTTTCGAGAACAACAGCCGTACCAGTAAAAATAAGCTGTCCAAGCGATGATTTATTAAAGGCATCAGTGGATCCCATAACCGTCGTCTTCAATCCCAAAACGGCATTTGCATTCATCTCTTTAGCCCTTGCCGCCAAATCACTTTCAACATTAGTAGCAACACCCTGACTGATATTTGCACTTGAACTCATATGGAAGTCAGCGCGAACAACCACAAGGCCGCGCACTGTTCGCAAGACCGTCCCTGGAATAGAATCCATCGTCGCAACCAAAACACCATGCTTATTCATTACACCCGCTCTTTCTATAAAGCGCAGGTTGTACCCCCACCTGAAAAATATGTCAATAAAAACCACCCCTAAAACAATATAATTGACATATTAAATAACATTCTGTATATAAATAAACCACACCAAACAGGGAGAAAACGAATGCTCGAGGTACTTGACCATAACGAAACACAGGAAACCGATACGCCATCAAGCGAAACCAACCGCCGCCACCGTCGGCATTTGACGCAATTCCTGAAGGCCACTGGATGGAAAAGAACCGAAACTCAGAACGACGCAATAGCCAATAGCGCACCCCTCTCGGAAACATGGATAAGAAAAGGCGCTGGCCCCATCAAGGAAGAACTCGAAATCCTCGAATTTTCATCAAACACACGTAATTTCGTTAAAGCACTGCTACGAAATGAAGTTACCTCTGAACATATGCACAGGATCAACGATACTTTCTATACGGGCAAGGGAACCCCTGCCTTTTACAACATATCGCTAGATTTTGATAATTAACCGCCGCCAGTATCGGTCGGAATGCGGAACACGGGCTTGCTGGCACGGTCAAAAATCGCGCCCTCGGTCTGCGCGCCCTCTAAATTTGTGCCCGTCATATTTGCGCCTGTAAAATCGGCCTCCCGCAGATCGGCTCCGGACAGATTGGCATAGGACAAATCCGCCCCGATAAAGACCGCGCTTTTAAATTGCGCTCCGGACAAATCGGAATAGCGCAGCTTTGCCGAAGAAAAATCGCAGGGGCTAAATCGACGCCCCGGCCCGCTTGACCCGAACAACAACGGACTGCCATTCGCCCCACGCAATTTTGAATGCGAAAGATTAGCGGTTTTAAAACTCGACCCCCGCAAATCAGCACTTTCCATGTCGCAATTCCGGAAATCAGACCCGTTCAAATGGGCACTTTGCAACTCGATCCGATACAAATTCATACCGAAAAACTTCGTCCCTTCGGCCTTGATCGCGGTCAGCTTCTCCTGTTTCAGGGTTTTAAGCGGGCGCATATCCACACCACTTAAATCGAGTTGCTTCCCCTGCTTTCCGGCAGTTTCAACCCAAACACGATGATCATCAATCAACTTGGGCAAGGGCTGGTCAAGCGAAGCAATCGACGCACCGATATTCGCATCGGTAATCGCCCCGGTCATATCGACCTCACCAACCCGGAAATTCCCCATCTCCACCCCGGTCAGGATGGCGGATTTTAAATTCGCCCCGGCAAACTTCGCGCCGCCAATCTCGGCTCCCGACAAATCCGCACCCTCCATCTGCGCCCCGCGCAAATCGGCCTTTTCCATGTTGGCTCCAGCAAGGATAGCATCAGAAAAATCGGCCTTCGAGGCCATTGATCCGGCCAACTTGGCTCCACTTAAATTAGCCCCCCGAAAATTAACGGCCTGGCCACTGTCATACGCCCCGCTCTCTCCGGCAATCCCGCCAACACGCAAATCGGCCTTCTCAAGATTTGCCCCCTCAAGATTGGCATTCTCAATCCGCGCCCCGCGCAAGTCGGCACGGACAAATTTGGTATTATAAAGATTTGAATTGCTGAGATCACAAGCATAAAGCGAGGATTCCTGAAAATTGGCATTCGCCAGATTCATCCCCACCATGATACAGCCTACAAAGCTAGCCTGATGAAGATTCTGATCCTTCAGGGACAAACCACTTAAATCGGTATTCTTCAAGGTGGCACGCCTGCCCCCGACCCGCCCCTCAAGGAAACGGTTATGCAACCGGACGAGAGCATCCAGTTGATCCTGCGAAATCTTTTCCACAGTCTGGTTTTGGGCGGCAGCGGAATCCTGCATCTATATATTGTCCTATATAAGATTTAAGAAAGTATAAGCCGGGAACGAACGCCCCGCAAAGATTGTACCCTTTTTTACGCAATAATCCCATATCCATTGATATTTTTATGACTTTGCTTTTAGGGCTGGCCGCTATAGATTTTCAGACAA
>JBASFN010000053.1:0-8273 GCA_049653045.1 Alphaproteobacteria bacterium | reverse complement strand
GGATGAAGCATTGAAGTGGGTCAGTCTCTGAAAATCTGTATCGTTTATTATTCTTTCTTATGTCCTTGAATCTCGCCGTTTGCCCGTAATGTCCCTGTTTTTCTCGCTGGTCGCTTTGTGTGTCTCGACCCTATAATCCATTATTGCATACAATTTTATGTAAAAGCAATGGGTTTTTTCATTGGTTATTTTTCAAGCATTTTCAATAGGTTAGCCATATCCTTAGGCAAGGGAGCCTCAAAAAACATCTCGTCGCCGCTGCCCGGGTGCACAAAACGGATGGCACAGGCATGGAGGGCTTGCCGGGGGAAATCCATAACGGCCTGAATATCCCCCTCCTCATACCCGCCTCTTTTCAGCGCGGCCTTTAAGGCTGTCGCCTGCGGCCCGTAAAGAGCATCACCAATCAAGGGATGCTTGATCGATTCCATGTGAACACGAATTTGATGCGTGCGCCCGGTTTCCAGTTTGCATTCAACCAAGGAAAACTGGCCGCGAAAACTTTTAATGACTGTGTAATGCGTCCGCGCCTCGCGCCCGCCTGTACGACGGATGGATATTTTAAGACGGCTGGACGGATGACGCCCCAAAGGCTGATCCACCATACCCTTGGCCGGAAACGGCACGCCTAGAACAAACGCCCTGTATGTGCGGCTGAGCGTCCGGGTTTCAAGCTGCTCGGCAAGACCGCGATGGGCGAGATCATTCTTGGCCACCAACATCAACCCGCTTGTTTCCTTATCGAGACGATGAACGATACCGGGGCGCATCACACCGCCAATACCCGAAAGATCATCGGCATTGCGATGCAAAAGCGCATTGACCAACGTACCGGAATAATTTCCCGCGCCGGGATGGACAACCATACCCGCCGCCTTATTGATGACCAATAAATCAGAATCTTCATAGACAACATCAAGCGCAATATCCTGCGCTTCCGGCTCTGCGCTGACGGGCGGGGGTATAATAATTTCCACTGTATCACCAAGGCGTAATTTCCTGTTCGCGCTATCGCAAACTTCACCATTAAGGCGCACCTGACCTTCCTCAACCAGTGCCTTCAACCTTGTGCGTGACAGATCGGGACAGAGTAAACTCAACCCCTTATCGATACGCCCTTCATGCTCCGGAAGCTCAATGACAAAACTATAATGATTCATGGCCTGAACGCTTCGCTCTGAAGGCACGGATCGTCAAACGATTCCATCGGCGCACCCGCAGTCACCCAGCCGTTCCAGCCATGGCGCAGCGTCTCCACCGCCGCACCGGGCTTCGGCTCTATTTTATAAACGATGTCGCTACGCCCCAGAACAATCCGCTCCCCGGCACGCCCACCGATCATTTGCGCTGCTTGCGCCCCTTCTGCACTGAAATATTCATCACTTTTCGCCAACTCTCCGCGCGCATTCACGGTCAACAAGCGAATATAATCCTTTTTACCTTCCGTGTTTTCGACGCCGAGCGTCTTTGTAACCGCCAACATCACACTCGCCAGCCCCTCCATATTGACCAGTATATCAATGGCGGACTGATTCATATCGGCGGTATAATAACGCTGCCAGATCACATCGCCTGTACCGCCATCAATCATCATCGCCCACCCCGCAGACAGACCGCCACCCGACGGTTTTGTTTCACCAACCGCCAAAACATTCTCCCCGGTGAAGGCCATGGATTTAACAATCCCGGCCATGCTGCCACGCGGGTATTGCCGTTGCCAGACAAGACTGCCATCCGCATTGAGCCGGAGCATCCATCCCGTAATCCGCCCATCCTCGCCGCGCAAATATCCAGATGCGATATACTGATTTTTACCAACGGGACTGATCGACGACACCCTGTTATCAAGACCGGGCATATAGGACTGGCGATCCTTGACGCGGCCTTTCATGTCGAGGTGATAAAGAACGGCGTGAAAAATTTCTTTCTTTTCATCACCCTCAGCAGCGGATAGTAAAAAACCCTTGCCGTCGGTTTGCAGGATCACGTCATCGGGCAGGAGAGAGTTTCCATTGACCTCAATCTTTTTCCGATCAAGAATTTTCCCGCCCCTATCGAAAAACCCAAGCCATACCGAGGAACGGGACTTTTTATCCTTAACCGTTCCCATCACGGCAAAACCACCCGGCACAGACAGCATTTTTTTAATGCCAAACAACCCCTCAACCGTGTGCTCCGCCTCCCAGACCACGCGCCCGCGCTGGTCAAACTCAACAAGCTGAAGCACTTTCCCTTCTTTTCCGAAAGAGGCCTTTTCCCCCGCAGCAACGACATTGCCGCTTTCAACCACCACGCCTGAGGAAAACCCCTCATCCGTGTTCATTTCCCCATAAACGGCATCCCAGACATTATACGCGCCATATTCGGCCTCCCCCATTTCAAAGATCAACTCCGGCCGCAAAGCGCAATTCTGCAACGGGGATTGCGCCCATGCCGGGAAAGCGGCAAAAAATATCAGGAAAACAGGGAAAAATTTATCCATCATGGTCAGGCATTCTAGTGTAGAATTACGGGGGTTGAAAGTCCCTGAATATGTCCGAGGCGGAATGAAAATCTTAATTGTCAGCGATGCCTGGCACCCGCAAATGAACGGCGTGGTCAGAACTTATGAACACCTGCAGGAAGAGCTGGTGAAAACAGGGCATAAGGTCAAGGTCATCGGCCCGGCAGATTTCCCGGTGAACCTGCCGATGCCGGGTTATTCGGAAATCCGCCTTGCCGTCGCACCCTATGCCCGCTTGACACGGATGATTCAGGAATTCGAGCCAAACCATATCCACGTCGCCACAGAAGGCCCCCTTGGCATGGCAGCACGGAAATATTGCCTGAAAAGCCGCCTGCCCTTTACAACCTCCTACCACACGCACTTCCCCGATTATATCGCACAAAGGATCGGGCATTACGCCCCCTTCCTGCATGATGCAACCCATACACTTGCCAAAAAATTCATGCGCTGGTTCCACGCCCCCGCCAGCGCGCTACTGGTCTCCACGCAAAGTCTTGAAACAGAGTTGCGAGAATGGGGCTTCAAAACACCCATGTTCCGCTTCTCACGCGGCGTCAACATGGAGCAATTTTTCCCCGGCGAAAAAACATTATTTCACGATCTGAAACGCCCGATAGCCCTGTATGTCGGACGCATTGCGATTGAAAAAAATATAGAGGACTTCCTAAAAATGGACTGGGAAGGCTCAAAAGTCCTCATCGGCGACGGCCCAAGCCTGCCCTCGCTCTCCGAACAATACCCGGACGCGCATTTCCTCGGACGCAAGACAGGAAAAGACCTCGCGGATTGCTACCGATCCTCTGACCTGTTCGTATTCCCATCGCGCACGGATACTTTCGGCATTGTACTGGTTGAGGCTCTGGCTTCGGGATTACCCGTCGCGGCCTATGATGAAACGGGACCAAGGGACATTATAACGGCGCCCTTCCTCGGTGCACTCGATAAGAAAGACCTATCAGCAGCGGCGCGCAGAGCCTTTCAGGGAACACCAGAGGATCGAGCATTGCATGTACGCCAGAACTACACTTGGGCCAACGCAGGACGCCAATTCGAATCCGCCATCAGCCATTATTGCATCGAACCCTGAAATATACTTTATAGAGATAATTTATGGCGCATATCCTGATTGCAGAAGATGACATTTCAACCGGACGATTTATTGCCGCCGCACTGGAGCGTGCAGGCCACAACGTCACGCTGACCCATGACGGGCTGTCGGCACTAAAAACTCTTGAGACGCCAGAAAATTTCAACCTGCTCCTGACCGACATCGTCATGCCGGGGATCGACGGCATCGAACTCTCCCGCCGCGCCGTCAAAATGCGCCCCAACCTCAAAATCATGTATATCACGGGCTTTTCGGCCATGGAGGCAGCAACGGGACGCGAAAGGCCTGTCCTTGCCAAGCCTTTCCATCTCGGCGACCTCGTGGCACAAGTGGAAACCCTGCTCCAGCCCGCGTGAATCGCCGCACTTAACCATTCGTTAACCATCCCGCCTTTATACTGCTAATCAACGAATAAAACGCGGATGAGGGTGCTATGGGACAATCAAATCAGGAACTTTCAAAAATTACGATCGCCGAACTCCTTACAACCAAACGGAGCCTGTCGCCCGATGAAATAAAGGTGCTGCAAAGTGCCCTAACCGACATCGGCCTTTATACAGGCGAACTCGATGGCGCGGCCAAAATGGAAACAGGAAAAGCCATCACAGAATTTTTGAACGACGCAAAAAACAAGGCTCTCATTCCCTTTGTCAACGAAACGGGAAAAAATGCCGTTGAACTTTATTCCTCGAATTTACGCTATGCGAATGGCGATGACGCCGCCCATAAAAACCCCATAGGAAAATTTCTTGAAGACAAAGGCATTGTTAAAAAGACGGAATACCCAGACGATACATTCTGGGGCAAGAAACACACAGACACCTACAACAGCGTCGCCGCCGACATAAAACCGGTTGATTACTATCTTCAAAACGGCGCATCGACAAAACAAGACATGGAGAATTTCCAACGCGCCCTCGGCATGAAAAAAAGCGACATCGACGGGGAAATGGGTGCAAAAACAATAGCTGCGGTCACCGCTTACCTAAAAGAAGAGCCAAACAAATTCATGTCGCTTGGCCCGCAAGTTCTGCGCACTTTGATCGCAATGCAATCGAACAATGATTACGCAGGAAAAACGACCGACTTTAAAAATCTCGCGCTGAACATGCCCCAATATTTTGCCCGCATTGATGACCTCGTTGCGGAGATCGATAAAACAGGCGGCTTAAAAGACGATCCGAACGCTCCCCCGTCTGCCGCCGCCTATACCCTCCAAATGATGCTGAAGGCGGGCGGTCTCCTCGACGCAACCCCTACGGGCGTGATTGGCAAGGAAACACTTGCTGCCATCGAGAAATCTGAAACTGCAAAAGAAACAATGATCCGCCAACAAGGCACGCGTGAGGTTGACGCGTCAGCAACAGAGACGGCAAAGCCCGTTGCAGAGCCTACAATACGGTAAATAAGCAGCTTTGTCGGAAAACACTTGAAAAATCCCGCCTAGAAGGGTACTAATCACCCACTTTTCCGCAAAACGTGGGCGGTTAGCTCAGCGGTAGAGCACTTGCTCGACACGCAAGGGGTCGTAGGTTCAATCCCTATACCGCCCACCATTTTATCCTTCAGCACCATCAACAGGCTGCGCCATGACCCAACATCCGACCAGGCGGGGTCTGTCGGCACGACCGCCGAGCGTTCATACCGCTCCATGACGGCAACATCAAAAGAAACTTTTTCAATATCGGCATACACCCTCGCGTCAATCCTGCCATCGGGCTTCAGGGATTTTTGCACCTGCGCCAGCATATCCGGACAGGCGCGGGCAAAGGCATCGAGAACATCGGCAACCCTGAACACAAACATGCCGCTATTCCAGAGATAATCGCCGGAGCGGATAAAACCCATCGCCTTCATCTTATCCGGTTTTTCAACAAAGGCATCGATCCTACGCGCTACTCCAGCCTCACCGCCAAGCCCCCGCCCGGCGCGAATATAACCATACCCCGTTTCCGGACGCGAGGGCGCAATGCCAAACGTGACGAGATTATCCTGACGTGCCGCGATGACCGCCGCCCGCAACGACGCGGCCAAAACATCCTCACGCCTGATCATATGATCCGACGGCAAAACCCAAAGAACGGCATCCGCCCCGAAATTTTCTTTCGCGTACAACGCAGCCAAAGCAATAGCCGGAGCCGTATTCCGCGAGGCAGGCTCCCGCAGCACATGCCGACAAAGACCAAAGTCAATTGCCGCATAATGCGTCTCAAGAATTGACGCCTGCCCTGCCTGCGTCACGCTGATAACCCCCTCCCCCTGAACCCCGGCAATGTTCATGGCGCGTCGGGCGGTATGCTGGAGAAGCGACACCCCCCCCGGCAATTTCAAAAACTGTTTCGGATAATTCTTGCGGCTGAGCGGCCAGAGCCGCGTCCCCAGACCGCCGCATAAAATAACAGGAACCAAGCCGTGCATTGTGCTTTCCTTACCAAATAAAGGCTAATCCCTACCCCGCCCTTTCTTCAAGTCCGCATCGGCAATCCGGGGCGTTATCCAGAAAAAAACTTGTTTTCCCTGACAACACGCCTTTGCGTCCTTGATAAACAATTGCTATGATCCACCGCATTATCCGCCCCCATTCAAAGAGACAACAACGATGCGTAATTTCAGCCTCCGGCGCACCGGATCGGAACCCCGGAGAACCGGCGAACGCACAGATTGCCCGTGGGGCTATTACGATGTCCTCGATTCCGGCATTGTCCAGTCAGAAGAATTTTGTGAAAAAACAATCTGCATTTTCCCCGGCTACGCGACATCGCTCCACCGTCATGCGAAACGGCGCGAGATATGGCAGGTCGAATCCGGAGTCCTGACCGCGATCATCAACGGCACGCGACAAGACGTGCACAGAAATGAAACACTCATTATTCCCATAGGCGCCGTGCACTGCATGGCAAACCTCTCGCGGCTTCCGGTTGTCGTGAATGAAAAACAGCTCGGCCTTTGCCGCGAGGACGATCTCGAAAGACTGGCCGATTCGAATGGCCGTTCCTGCACTAGCCCCAATCAACCAAGCGACCAGATCAATCTCAGCCTGACCCTCTACAGGGAAATACTGGAAAACCTGCAATCATAAAAAGGACGTAACCCATGAAAATCAACCTCGCCTTCTCCGCCGCCCTTCTCCTCGCCCTGACCGTTGGTCTTTTTTCATATCACGCAGAAGCCAAAGAAAAAGGTAAAAACAAAGCCCGCACGCCCCATGGCTACGACCACGAACTGCAATACGGCAACAACCGCCAAGGCGACGATGATAACGATGGTAACGACCGCCATGACGAGGACGACCACATCAATGACGGCATCACCATCCGCATTGACCTGAACGACCGGGACATCATCATCGGCCACCTGCGCGAAGACCACCGCCGCCACTGCCCGCCCGGCCTTGCCAAAAAACACAATGGCTGTCTGCCGCCCGGCCTCGCTAAAAAATATGAAATCGGCCACCCGCTGCCGGACGGAATCGCCTTCTTCCCCCTACCCGACGATCTTTTGGTCCTCCTAAAACCCGCCCCCCACGGCTATCAATACGTGCAAGTAGACAAAGACATCCTCCTCATCGGCGAAGCCACCAAAAAAGTCATCGACGCAGTGACACTCCTCTCGGCTGCGGGGGATTAAAAATGCAAAAATTGTTATTGATAGCTGCCTCCATAGCCCTATACACAAACCCGGCCTTGGCTGACTGCAAAGTACAAAATGCCATTTATACAGACGGCGCACGGTATCAATTGTTTGTCGATCCGGAACAAGAATACCATCCGGCAAGCTTTCATATAAAAATGTTGGATATAAAAACTAAAGAAGAATTTTTAGGGGATATTGTATATAACAATGGCTACAGCATACCCAACGTAACCATAAACCTACCCTGTCCTCAAGATGAAAAAGATAGCTTTTGCGGCTATGTTGGAACCGTATATACAATCACTAAAAACTCAGCAGAATACGGTCTAAATGAGCAAAAAAATCCCATTCTTTTTCCTGACATGGGATTCAGCTTTTATCACGCATGGAGATTTTCAAAACCATACGCGCCTATCCCTGCAGATGTCTGGCAATTTATGAAATGCAGACAATAAAAAAGCGACCCGAAGGTCGCTCTATTTTTTTCTCATACTCATAAACAGGTAACACAGTGCGCTCGAAAGAACCGGCAGCAATCTACTCTCCCATGCCTTAAGACATAGTACCATTGACGCATAGAGGTTTCACGGACCTGTTCGGGATGGGAAGGGGTGTTTCACTCTCGCTAAACCACCGGCTCATTCGAACGCACATGCTGTAAAGACTGTAACAATTACAAATTCCAATATCTGGCAAAACCGAGCTTCATTTCAAGCACGACGCAAGCGGGTTTAACGCTGCGCGCGACCTTACATGTCAAAGGAATTTCCGAAGAAAAACCGTTGCATGAGATGAATTCAAGCCAATCGAGCAATTAGTACTGGTTAGCTCCACGCCTTACGGCGCTTCCACATCCAGCCTATCAACGTAGTGGTCTTCTACGGCTCTAATAGGGAGTCCTGGTATTGAGGCTGGCTTCACGCTTAGATGCTTTCAGCGTTTATCCATTCCGCACATAGCTACCCTGCTATGCCGCTGGCGCGACAACAGGTACACCAGAGGTGCGTCCATCCCGGTCCTCTCGTA
>JBASFN010000052.1:0-2899 GCA_049653045.1 Alphaproteobacteria bacterium | reverse complement strand
ATGCAGACCTTCAAACGACGGCGCGCACCTACTTTGAAATCGGCCACCATTTCCATCTGGACTGGATGCGCCAGCAAGCACGCTACATCGTCTCCGACAACCCATGGCATACCGAAGCCACCGTCGGCCTTGTCGATCAACTCTACAGCACGCAAGCCGGCCTTGCCTCCCGCATGTTGAAAGACTCAAAATCCGGAGCCAAAAAAACCGGAATTGCGAACGACTGGTTTAAAAAGAACGAACATCTTGTGGCCAAGGTCGAGCCGATCATCAACGCGCTGCAAAGCGTGGGAACTGTTGACCTGCCCATGCTGGTCATCGCCGAGCAACGCCTCCGCAACCTATACGGCTAGACCAAGCAGAACCAACAAACCAAAATCCCGGTTGGACTTAAACACCCGGAGCGAGCTGGCGGCATCATCCAGCGACCAGCTTTTCACCTGCCACGCCATATGCGCCGCCGCAGGCAGCAAAAACAAAAACCCTTGGCCGCCCGAAGCCAGCGCAATCAACGCCAAAGCAATAGCAAAAAAACATCCGACCCATATCTTGCTATTTTTCCCAAACTTGAGTGCCGTTGATTTAATTCCGGCGAGTGCGTCATCCTCTTTATCCTGATGCGCGTAAATCGTGTCATACGCGAGCGTCCAGAAAATTCCGCCCAAATAAAGAAAAACCGCTGGAACGCCGACAAACCCCGTCACCGCGCTCCAACCCATAAGCGCGCCAAAATTAAACGTCAGCCCCAAGAACGCCTGCGGCCACCACGTCACCCGCTTCATCAAGGGATAAACCGCGATAAGCGGCAAACTCAAAACACCGAGCAAAACCGTCATAAAATTCATCTGCAGCAAAACCAGCAACCCAATCAGCAAAAGACAAAACAAAAACACAATCGCCTGCCGCACGTTGAGCGTGCCCGACGCCAAAGGCCGCGCCCGCGTCCGCTCAACTTTTTTATCAAGCTCCCGATCCCATAAATCATTAATCACGCACCCCGCGCCCCGCATCACAACCGCGCCAATCCCGAACAGAAAAAAAATCCCCCACTCCCGCGCGCCCATAGATACAAACCCGCCCGAGGCCGAAACAATCGCCCACCACCCCGGCAACAGCAAAAGCCATACCCCGACCGGCCTGTCCAGTCGCGCAAGGAGCGCATATGGCCGCGCCCTGGCGGGCAACACCCGCCCCACCCAACTATCAAGCTTGATATCCGTATGCGTTTTCGTGTTCACTAGCTTAGTCATGGCCTCAGATTTTACAAAACTTTCACGCCTCTATAGTGACCGGAATTTTTCCCCGGATGCAACGGTTACCCTTGAAGTGGCGCAAGCACACTACCTGAAAAACGTCATGCGCCTTAAAATCGGCGATTTTCTGCGCTTGTTCAACGGACGGGACGGCGAATGGCTGGCCAGCATTACCGCCCTGGGCAAAAACGAATGCAGCGTCACCCTGAAGGGGAAAATCCGCGAACAACCGCCAAAATCTGCCGAAATGCACATCCTCTTCGCCCCCATTAAAAAAGACCGCATGGATATACTGGTGGAAAAAGCCGTGGAACTGGGCGCAACCGCCCTGCATCCCGTCCTGACCAACCGCACAATCATACGAAAAATCAACGAAGACCGCATACGGGCGCAAGTCCTTGAGGCCGCCGAACAATGCGAACGCTTTGAAATCCCCGTTCTGTACCCGTTAGCCGACTTGAAACAGAAAATAACAGGCTGGAAACACGCAGCGCCCATCCTCTGGTGTTGTGAACGCGGCGAATCCCCCCATATTTCAACCTTTCAGGAACAATCCTGGGCCTTTCTGATCGGGCCGGAGGGCGGCTTTGACGACAATGAATTCACCTTTCTGAACGACCAGCCGAAAATAAAGCCAATGACCTTGGGCGAAACAATCTTGCGCGCCGAAACCGCCGCCATCCTCGCCCTTGGTTATGCAAAAATGAAGGGCTTGAAATAATAAACCGGGGCTTGCTTTTTGCCGCCGCTAATTTTAAGTGTAATCCCAATGAAAAATAAGGCATATTTCCAAAAGCCCTTGATTTGAAATCAGAACAAACGTGACGTAACCCATGACCAGAATTTTTTTCGCTTCTCTCCTTGCCGCAATACTGACCGCCACCCCGGCTCTGGCCGATGGACACGCCGCAGAATGGCAAATAAACTTTCAAAACGCCGCCTCGACCTCGGCCGAGCGCATCCAGAACTTTCATAATTTCATGCTCTGGATTATCACCGCAATCGTCATTTTCGTTATGGCACTGTTGCTGTATGTCATGCTGCGCTTCAACCGCCGCGCCAATCCAAATCCGTCACAGACAACCCACAACGTCCTGCTGGAAATCATCTGGACGGTCATCCCGATTGTCATCTTGATTATCATCGCCGTCCCCTCCTTCCAGCTCCTCTACTACACCGACCGCACCGCCGAGCCGGACATGACACTAAAGGTCACGGGCTATCAATGGTACTGGGGCTACGAATACCCCGACCAGAACGGCATAAACTTCCAGTCCTACATGATCCCGGACAAGGACATCGACACATCAAAAGGCCAGCTTCGCCTGCTCTCCACCGACAACCCTATCGTCCTGCCCGTGGACACCAACATACAAATCCTGACAACTGCCGCCGATGTTATCCACTCTTTCGCTGTCCCGGCACTGGGCGTTAAAATCGACGCCATGCCCGGCCACACGAACGAAACATGGGTACGCATCACCAAGCCTGGAACCTATTTCGGCCAGTGCTCGGAACTCTGCGGCAAGGATCACGCCTACATGCCGATTGAAATCCGCGCCGTCCCCAAGGAAGAATTCAACGCCTGGGTCGACAAAATGAAGGGCGGCGAAACAAAGACCTAAGTTTTTCCCTCTCCCCAATAG
>JBASFN010000051.1:0-1994 GCA_049653045.1 Alphaproteobacteria bacterium | reverse complement strand
CCCAGTTGATTGAACAGGCCGGGGTTGTTTTTATGCGCCCAGGCCATGGCTTCCTCTAGCGTGGCGTTTTCCTTGCCCGTGCCGACGATCAGTTCGTTGCCTTTGTCCACGTAGGCTTTGTGGTGCTTGTCGTGGTGGTATTCCAGCGTTTCGCGGGACATGAACGGGGCAAGGGCTTCGTAATCGTAGGGGAGTTTGGGAAGTTCAAAGGGCATGGCGGTTCTCCTTTTTAAATGTCCTCAATAACTTAATTCATTTGCGGGATGGTTCAAGGTTTTATTTCACCACTAAGGGCACTAAGTTCACTAAGGACAATAATAAAATGCTTAGTGTTTTTAGTGTTCTTAGTGGTAAAAGCGATTTATGAAATCGTCTCTTTCCTATTGCGGGCAGGTGGTGCGGGAGAATGACCCGGATCGGTTTTTGCTGTCGTTGTTTGCCCCTGCAAATCGGCGGGAAAGCTTGTGGGCGTTGTTTGCTTTTAATTACGAGATTGCCCGGACGCGAGAGATTGTCAGTGAAACGCAACTGGGGTTGATCCGGTTGCAATGGTGGCGGGAGGAGATCGGCAAGATTTATGACGGCGGGGCGATTTCCGGGCATGAGGTTCTGGGGGCGTTAGCCGAGGCGATTAAGGCGCATCATCTGCCACGCGGTATGTTTGAGACTTTGATTTATGCGCGGGAATTCGATCTGGAGGGGCGACCGCCGTCCAATATGGATGGGTTTTTGAATTATGCGGATTTTACATCTACGCCTTTGCTGTCGCTGGCCTTGATTGTCTGTGGCGATGATCCGGATATGGAGGCGGTGGCGGCGGTGGCGGTTAATTATGCGCTGGCGGGGTTGCTTCGCGCCATTCCGTTTCATGCGGCGCAGGGGCGCAGTTATTTGCCGGAGGATATGATGAAGGCCTCTGCCGGGACAATACCGGAGGTGGTGAAGGGTGTTGCGGGGCAATTCGTTCCCGGTATTCGTCCGGCGAGCCGTTTCTTGCGGGCGGTGCAGGGGTTGGCGGCGATTTATATGATCCAGTTGCATCGGTGCGGGTATGATCCTTGCAATCGGAAAATGGCGGTTCCGCCAGCGTTTCGGGAGATTCGCCTTGCCTTGTGGACAGGCTTCTGATGGTTATGGTAAGATAGGGGCGGGGAATATAATAGAGTATTTACAGTAACTTAATAAAGCCGGGGGACTGAGTATGAGTGATTTTATCAAGGGCGTTGGAGCGCAGGCCGGGATTTCTGCGGGTGGGCGCGTTACCGAATTCAAGCCGCAACGCCGGGATGCCGCCGCCGAAATTCCAAGCAAGATTAACCTGTCTATTGAATCGATCAGTCCGTCCGAGGCCGAAGAAAGTGCCGAGGCGGTTCGTGCCTTTCTTGAGAAGGATTCCGGTATTGCCCTAGGGTTCAAAGCCGGGTTTAGCCAGAAATTATAGATCGAAGATCCCTCGGCTGCGCTCGGGATGACGCTTGGAGCATAGTGAAATCTTGCGTTATTAGAGAAAATGCTTATGATCCTTGCCGCAAGACATTGATCTATAAAGGCATAAGCACATGTTGGACAAAACTTTCGACCCTAAGGCGATTGAGGCGCGGTTTTCTGCGGAATGGGAGAAAACGGGCGCTTTTGCGTGTAAACCGGACAGTAATGCCAAGCCCTTTACGGTGATGATGCCCCCGCCCAACGTGACGGGGAGCCTTCATATCGGCCATGCGCTGAACATGACTTTGCAGGATATTTTGACGCGCTACTACCGGATGAAGGGGCGGGATGCCCTGTGGCAGCCGGGGACGGATCATGCGGGGATCGCCACGCAGATGGTGGTTGAAAGGCTGCTCGATAAAGAGGGTAAAAATCGCCGGGACATGGGGCGCGAAAAATTTTTGGAACGTGTTTGGGAATGGAAGTCGGAATCCGGCGGCACGATTGTTCAGCAACTCAAGCGGTTGGGCGCGACGCCCGAGTGGGCGCGGGAGCGTTTCACGATG
>JBASFN010000050.1:0-21871 GCA_049653045.1 Alphaproteobacteria bacterium | reverse complement strand
TTAAAAGTTGTTCCTGATGTCAGCGCCCCGTTTACCGTGATAATTCCTGTCGAGCTGTCGATGGCAAAGGCATTGCCGGTATTGCCGGACTGGATGCTGTAGGTCAGGGTTTCAGCGACTTCTGCGTTGGTTGCATTTGCATCGGCGACCGTTGTGCCAATCGATGTATTGTCCTGTATTGTGTATTCGGTCTGCCCCGCCAGAAGATCCGAACCTTTCCACTCGATGATGTAGCCTGTCACACTTGCGGTATCGAACTGTGAATGAGCCGACCATCCTCCGCCTGCGCCGTTTATTGCGCCGTAGTCCTCATTTCCTGCGGCGTTTGTTGGCTGGCCGCTTGCCCAGTTACGATATGCGCCGTAATAGGAGACCCCCTCGGCACTGAAACGTGTGCCTGCTTCGGCGCCGTTTCTCCATTGCCATACACCCTCAGATCCTGCGTCAGAGGCTCCTATCCAAGCCCTACCCGATGCGAATAGAGCGTCTATAAATGTATTTTCTGCCGCCGTTGTTATATTGGCAAGGTTTCCGCCGATTCCGAATATTGTATTGGCCTGAGCGGCCGCCTGAGCCGTGCCCCAACCAACGGCCGTATTCACGTATTTATAAAAATTCCCTGTCGCCGCATTATAGACAACGCCAGATTGCGCGGCGAGAACCTGCGCCACCGTCTTTTGCGCGGCGAACGTTAGAACAGGCGTGTCGTTGACGGCGGTGATGTTAATGTTGAATGTGCTTGTTCCCGTTGTTGTATCGCCGTCGGTGACCTTGAACACGAA
The DNA here is from genome assembly GCA_049653045.1 of Alphaproteobacteria bacterium. Classification (GTDB taxonomy): domain Bacteria; phylum Pseudomonadota; class Alphaproteobacteria; order Micavibrionales; family Micavibrionaceae; genus UBA7657. Next base: position 21,089 of record JBASFN010000050.1, on the reverse strand, counting down.
ACTGTCGGTGGTTGTTTCTCCGCCGTTATGAACATACTGAATTCTATTGTTGGCAATATCGTCCTGTGTGAAGGATGTGACCGCATAGCCCGCATTGGTTGTCAGTTGGAGGTAACCATTTGCGGGGGAGGATGTCACGGTGTAGCGAATAGATGTGTTCGCGTCATCGTCAACATAATTGAGATTGGCCGAGGCGATGGTTGCTGTCGCGCCTTCGTTCAGAGTCAAAGCCGAATTCGTAATGCCCCCCGCGCCGGGATTTCTGTTCAGATAGACCGTGATTGTGCGCGTATTATTTAATGCCCCGAGAAGAGTTTCGGTTCCCCTTACATCGAGGGTATATGAAGACGTGGTCGGAAGGTTGAGACCAGCCGCATTGCTTACGGTGATTTGACCTGTGGTGGCGTTGATAGAGAAAATACCCGATCCTGTGCCGCCCGTAATTGTATATGTCAGAGGAGACCCTTGAGGATCGCTGCCGAACACGCTTCCTACGACCGTGCCATTGGTAATATCCGATCCGGTCGCATTGTTGTAATTGACGGTATAGGCCGTGTTGTTCAGGACATCCTTGCCCTCCCACTCAATCACATAGCGGCGCGTACCCGTGCTGATCAGGGTTCGGTCGCTCCACGTACCGGCTGTGGACATCTGCGCCGCATCGACATTTACCGTGGTTGTTCCAGATAAGTCATTTGGTTCGCCAGCAGCCCAGTTTGCGTATCCGCCATTGACCAGCGTTCCACCCAGACCAGAAGCACCCTGATAGAAAATCGTTCCAGCCTCGGGGCCAACTTCCCACATCCACTGGCCTTCGACATTACGGTCGGTCGCGCCGAGCCAAATGCTGTTGGCAATCATGTTGTCGACAAATGTATTTTCTGCCGTACTTGTGACCGTTACCATATGTCCGGCGACACCATTCAATAGGGTTCTTTCCGCTATTTCTTTTGCGACCCACCAGTTCACGCTGCTGTTTACGTAGAGATAGTAGTTTCCAGTGGTTGCGCTGTATTGAATCGATGAGTTCAGGTTGGTGATGGCGGTTCCGGGCTGGAGAGATGGCGCGGTGTCGGTATTGTTCACCGTGATGGTAAAAGTCTGCCCCGAGACGTTTACCGTGCCGTCACTCACCCGGAATCCAAAACTGCCATTGGTGTTATTCACCGTATTGGTAAAGGTTATCAGGCCATCATTGATGTCTTGCTGGGTGAAGGTGCTGTTCAGAACCAGCGCGACACCGTTTCTTCTTAATGTGCCGTTCGCTGCGGCCGTTGTTACCGTGTATGTCAGGCCGGTGGGGTTGGTTTCCATGTCCCTGGTGTTCAGGTCATAATTCCTGATTGTTACCGTTCCGGCGTTGGAAATTGTTGCACCGTTATTCCAGGAAATTACCGGCGTATCATTTGAAACGTTTGTGTTTACAGTGACAGAATTGCTGAAAAATCCATTGAGGGCATAAGTTATGGTGCGCGAGGCGCTTGGGTTATCCGAGTCATTGTAATAAGTGACGTTTTCAAGAAGAACTTCGAGAGCCGTTTGAGTTGCGCTGGAATTCAGGATAATCGATAGATTTGTGCCGTCAAATCCAAGCTGATTTGGATCGTAAGCATTACCAATCGTTACGCCGCCATATGTGACAACGCCGTTGTTAAAACCAATCTGCCCTCCCCCCGTTCCCACGTGACGAAACGACAAGTTATCTTGTGCGTTGCCGCTTGTTGAAATCGTCAGAACAAGATTGCTGAGATCCGTTGTCGTACCGCCAACGGTAAGACCTGTATCAATTTGCGTAGGGGCAGTACCTTCGTTAATATTCACACTTGCGACTAGGCCGGACAGAGTGACGTCGAACAGCATGCGCTTTTCCAGCGCCTGCATGAGCGTTCGCATAAGCCCCTTCTTTTCGTTTGGTCTTTTCTCAGAAGACATGACCGACGACCTTCAACATGCAGTTCTTTAAATTCGCAAAACCCGACCCTTGGTAATATTCTACCATTGATCCCTTTAACCTTTTGTTAATGCAGCGCTTCATTGTTCCCAAAGACCGCTTTCCCGATTAAAAAGTGAAATCATATTATAAATCAAAGCACTAGATGGGCTGACAGCCTCTGATTCCAGGCGTACCGTGCCACGCACTATGAATTCCGGAAAATTACTCCCCCGGCCAGCATCGGCAATTTTAAATTTTGTGGAATAGAGCGTGTGGCGGGGCAGTGTTTTTATCAGGCCACTGGCCTCCCTTTTTGCCGGTAATGGGCCATTGAAAATCGAGGACAGTTCAGACCAGTGAATTTCTGAAATTGCGGACTGATCGATTGTCTCCAACACAACGTCGTAACGCTCCATCGGCGAGAATTCCGGATAAAAAACACCCTTGCGGCCTGCCGCAATTCTGGCTACGTCCTTTTCACGGACATAGCCACTCAGGACATGATCTTCATTGTTCACCAGAAGAGCCAGCGTCATGTGCGTTGGAACCCATTGTCCGACATGCAGGGATGGATCAACATCCCTTAGAACTCCGTCATAGGGAGCGCGAATATTCAGTTGTTCCTTCATCTGTATCAAACCATCTATCTGCTGACGGGCGGATTCTATTTCGCTGTCCAATGTCCCCATTTTTTTTGTTAATGCGAGGATGGCCTGACTGCTGCTGCGGATCTTCTGGAGTGATTTCAAATTTTCTTGTGCTGATTTTATTTCGTAGTCGAGAGATACAGAGGACAGCTTGAAAAGTATGTCGTCCTTTTTAACTTTGTCTCCCTGTCTTGCCCGTATTTCCTCAACTTTTGCGGCCATAGGCGTATAGATTTTCCCATAGGACGATGCGTGTAAAACTGCCGGTATTTCAACGCTTCTTTGTAAAGGAAAAAATGACACTACCATCAAGAAAACCGTGAAAACGGCCGTCATACCGCCGATCGAAAAGATCGATATTTCTTTTGCGCGCTCTACCCAGACCTTCGCCTCACGTACTATCGGCAAGGCGATAAAAAATCCTAATTCCACCAACATCAATATCAATCCAAGCGGTTGAAAAAATACGTGATAGACAAGGAGAGCAATCCCGCAATAAAGGAAAAAACGATATATCCATACAACATATCCAAAAACTGTAAAAAAGCTCTGCCACTCTTGCGTTGTTGCCTCCGGTGGATCATCTTTCCACCCCCACAACCATCGACGCAGCCTCCATTTACTGAATGAAAAAGACCTGTCTTGTAGATTGTCGACACCAATCATATCCGAAAACAGGTAGTAGCCATCAAATCGCATCAGGGGATTTAAGTTAACGGCAAGCGATGCGCCCAAAGAAACAACGACAATCATAAAACATACGCTTTGCAAAACCCCCGGAGGCAAGATATGCCACATAATAAGTGCGACTGAAGCCAGTGCTATTTCCGCCATTACACCGCCGGCTGATATAATTAGACGATCCCGTCTATTTTTCAATTTCCAGGCGTTGGATGTTTCCGTGTACAGCATCGGGTACATCACAACGAAAGCAACACCCATAATAGTTACCGGAACGCCATATTTTGTCGCGGTATAAGCATGTCCCAATTCATGTACAATTTTTGAAAGAATTGTTGTGAGCAAAAGCAATAACGCTCCCTCAAAATTGAGGTAACTCATAAATGTTGTAAAAAATTCATCTATTCTTTGAAAGCTAAGAAAAATTCCATATGACAAGACTAAAATAACGCCTGCCATAAATTGCCGTGTAAACAGGAAGCTTACATACGGAAAAGTCACATTCAAAAAAGCCTGCGGCTTGAATAAGGGAAGAGTGAAAAAAAGATAGCCGTGCAATATTTTTTCAAAAATACTTTTATGCATCCTTTCTTTTTTTTCTCTGAATACCTGGGCGGCTGCAGGGCCTGGGGACAGGACAAGATTGCTGTTAATCAGAAAGGTCACAAGTGCTGTTACCATCTCCTGATCCGGTTTTAATGTGGTCTCCTTCCTGACTTTGCGTGTCAGTTCACCAACAGTACGACATTCCCTGAACCGAGTCAGGCATTCAAACTCCAGCCAACCTATTTTGTAATATTTGTTGGCCAACGGATCATAAAGTGTCCATGTCGGCGACCCTTCGGGTTCAGGCGGAGCTTCATTCAGTTGAATGTCACTACGAAGAGCTGGAAGCGGCGGATCTTCTGCTACGAACATGCTAAAATCCCATCTTCTGGCGCAGAGTCACTAGGGGTCGTCGCAGAACATTAAAAACAAGAATTGTCTTTTTTCCGTATATTTTTCCTGTTCCGGTTAAGCCAATGCGCGGATTTTCTTCACCAATGTTGCTATCAAACTTCGCCCTGACTTTGTATGTCAGCAGACCATCAGGATCTGGCGTTGCCTGATAACCTATGCTCTGATATCTGGCGTCCTTAAAACCAAGGGGAGAAATATTTAGAAAAAATCGTGCCGAAATCGACTCATCTATCTCGATCATGGCATCAACAGGAACACGAATCAGAAGTTCGCTATCCTGCGGATCTGCGAGCAGCATAATCTGTTCTCCGGTCTGCACGGGCTTTCCCCGCAATGCGTTTGCGTCGGAAAAAATAACGATACCATCACGCTCAGCCCTAATCTCGGCTTTAGATAAGAGGTCATCAGCGAATTTTTTTTCTGCTCCTTTTTGTTCTGCCTGTGCCTTTAAAATATTGATGTCTGCGAGCTTTGCCCTGTCAGAGAACGCTTCCCGTTCGGTCTGGGTATATGCAACGACTGCCGTTTCCATTTCCCTTGCCATGACTTCGGACTTGTTTTTCAGCATTGTGCTGTCCATGCGGACAAGGATATCACCCTTTTTCACCACCTGCCCCGGCGTTACTTCGATTGTCTCTATAATACCGTCAAAAGGTACGCTCACCATATAAGGCGCACGCGCCACTATTTCAGCTGGGGCTGTTGCGCTCATACGCACCGGTATAAACATCGAAAAAAATGAAATAATCACAAGCAGGCGTATTTTCCCGCGTGACAAACCAAAAATAGATTTGAATATTTTTTCCTTGCCCGCAGCAGATCCCCGGTCAAATTGTTGCAACGCATAGGCGTAGTTGTCAGACAGATCTTCGAGAAAAGCCGTCTCCACTTCGTTGAACGGCATATCACGATCCAGCCACAACCCGCCGGAAATTTTATCTTGGGTATCCCTAAAAATAACGCATTGAGCATGAGCTGCCGCCCATTGTTTCCAGTCTTTTGCCTCGGCATCGGAACATTGGGCGGGCGTGATGCCGACAACTTTCACGTAACTTTTCTCGTCAGAGTTACTTCCTTCTTTTATTTTTGTTACAGAAGATTCCGCCTTACGGACAACTCCCCCCAGAACCTTTCCCAGCCAAAGGGCGTACGCGCCATTTTCATCAACCTGCACAAGCCCGGATGCCACCTTAACTTTGGCTTCGTGACCATCCCAAACCCAATATATACAAGTGCGGTACGGGATCAGATTGTATGTCTGATTGACCATCATAAATTCAAGTTCTGATTTTTTTTCTTTGTGTCTTGCGCCCTTTAAGAGAGAAATCAACGTCAACAGAAGCTGTAAACGCCCATCAACATCTCCTGCTTTCGGCACAGGCTTTTGCGGCGGCGATTGCGGTTTATTTGCCGTCATTTGCGTCTGTCGCCCCGGAATCTATCACCAGACCAAGGAAGCCTTTTCTAAAACCGGATTTTTCTTCTTCCGGGGAGAAGATTGCACGTCCACTCATGCCGGGAAGAAGCTCCTCGTGGTAGGCTTCCATCTCGGCTACCACTTGAACAGATTGACTTACCGGATCGACTTCACCGTGGATGGCCACTATTTTTGCCTTATAGGAACGATCTGTTTCGCTGATATAAATCAATAATGGGGTGTCGATGTTCAGCCAACGTAGCCATGTTGAGGATATCAAAAATTCTGCGCGCAAGGGTTCGCTGGAGCTTATATCCAGCAACACACGGCCTGCCTGAGCAAACTCGTTTTGACTTGCCATTTTGTTTGTAACCCGGCCACTGAATGGTGCCTTGATCTGGCAATATTTCAGGCGACCATTAATTTGCTCGACGAGTGCAATGTTCTGTTCGTTATTTTCTTTTGCCAACAAAAATTCAATCTCGGACACCGACTGCAACGCATGAAGTTTCTCATAGGCTGCGAATTGTGCCTGCGTCACACGTTGCCGTGATTGCGCTTCCTTTAAACGTGCATAATCAACAGAACAGTCATATTCAATTAAAACTGCTCCTTTTTTAAATATGTCGCCATTCTCAAAATTGAATTTCCTGATATTTCCGTCGATTGTACTTGAGATAACGACTCTTCTTTTTGCGCTTAAAACCGCCTGAACTGAGTAATCTTCGCTGTTTGCAGGCTCAGCCCTGCTTAATTCTGAGGTAGCAGGTTCCTGAGCCTTCGGTTCTTCTGTTGCGACAGGAACAGTAGAAGGCTCCGGCGAACGAGATTCTTCATGCTGGATTGGAACAGTGATCTCTCCGGAAGAAGATTTGACTGGACTTTCGTTGCCTCCCTGCGCAATAAAACTGGTTACAAAAGTGAACACCATCATTACGGATATGATCGTAAGCGCCTGCATCCCCGCCTTTCGGGGGGATGTTCTTTGTTTCGGATAATGTTTTCTATCCGTGGTCACTCTTTTGTTTTTCCTACATCTGATGCAATTAGAAAAATATCTTCTCTACTCAGATTCTTGCGTATCTGACTCGCGAATTCCGGTACGCCCTGACTGGCGTTGTCGGCGTCCCATATATCTACACCCATGGTGGTGATGAAACGCCCGTATGCTTCCTGAAGCTCTGCGTAGGCGAGCGCCCTGTTGACGGTTGAAATTCCGGCGTCAATCCTCGCATTGACAACATCAGGTTTAGACATCATGCCGGCTGCCTGAAAATTTAAAATTCTTTTTAGAATATCTTGAGCGTTTTTATTCTGCGCTTCGTTTTCTCCATAAGAGCCACTCAGGAAATCAAATCTGGCCTTGGCCACACGCACCTGCGTCATAATCGCGGCAACCAAAGCCTGTCTGCGCCTATCAGATAGTTCATCAACTTTTTTTGCCCGGTCATAGCGCGCAGGAGCCGTAATGATTTTATTGATACTCTGGGTCAGGCCAATTACACCATCGATCCAAGTCTTGTTTGCAAGAAAACTATTAGAGTCTCTGTTGAACCCAAGGACAATGTCAGCACCCGGAAAGGTTTCAATGATCGATAATTTTATATCTCGGACAGAAATGCGTTTATTCAATATTTCCTCGCGCAGCTCAGGGCGATTCATAAAGGCTGATTGCTCAAGGTGTGTTACGTCCCCCTTGATTTTTGGCACTTCCCCAACCGCCAGCCAGTCTTTCTGCCCAGGATCAACGGCGATTGATTTGTCGAGCGGATAGTCAATCAGTGTCTTGAGTTCAATTTCGGCGAAAAGAACGCCTTGTTTTAGGTCGGAAAGCTGCTTGCGTTTTTCGAGAAGTGTCGCCTTCTTGCCCTGCACTTCATCCAGAGGCGCAATACCCTGCTTGACCTGTTCATCCAACACACCAATTTGCTCATCGGATTGCTGTATCAGATCATCAACCATCGGCAAGGCGGCCTGCGCCACTGCCACGCGCCAGAATGCCGCGTATGCATCCTGCACGATATTGTGGTAAATTTTCCGGCGTCGCTCTTGTGCTATCAAAACCCGATCTGCTGTCGATCTGGCACGACCGAGCGTAATCCCGGCATCCAGTAAATTCCACTCGACGTTCAGCAGTTGCGTATTCCTGTATTGATCCGATGAGATGGATGGTTGGAGCGATTGCAATCCTGTCAGCAACGATAAGCTCGACGAGCCGCCTCTGTTGTTGCGTCCTACCCTTTGGATTTTTGCCTTTACTGAGGGCAGCGCATTCAGGCTTTCGATTGATAAATCCTCAGCCGTAATCAATTCATCCATCTCGGCAACGCGTGCATCGAGATTGTATCGCAAGGCTCGAGCCAGAACATCCTCAACCTTCAGGCTGCCCGTTACCTCGGCGTGCTGATACACCTTGGGCAAATCCTTTGCTGTTGTTTCCTGAATGTCAGAAGGCTTCACGCTCCCCGCTTCCGGAGAGCATGCGGATAAAAACAAAATGCACACACAGGCGTGCCTGAGAGTTTTAGACCAAGAGTACATCTGTGATTAATTTTTAGAGAAAAGGGGAAACTTGAAAGAACTAGAAAATAAGACGCAACTTATTGACAATCTTACACCATCCGGCGACTCCCCACGAAATGGTTTTAACGAAAAATTAAGATTTTTATCGTTATGTCATCAAATTATCGTTATTTTTATTTACGAAATTCATTTTCCGGAGTCATAACGCGACTCATTTGGCTTTTTTATACATAACAACAAGCCCCTTCCTTCTCTATTTTTCAGAAAAACGAATCGCCTCAGATGGCGCGCAGCACGCCCCTGACGCTCGCAACAAGAAAAAATTTATTCTTGCCTCGCAGCGGATGTGGATGATTTACCGATGGCCGTGAAAAATTGAAAATCAAAACATCAGGCGCAGCCCGACTGCTCCTATAACATCGTCATTATCTTCGCCCTCATGTCTGGCGATGGAGGATGTTTCTCCGAATTTTCTTTCATAGCGCACATCAACATAGGGAGCGATTTTTCGTGTTACTTCATAGCGCGTCTGAATGCCGATTTCTCCGTCTGCCAACCCCGCTCCCACATCTTGATCCGCCACGTCCTGCGCGAACAGATTTATTTCGGCGTGCGGCTGAAGAATTATTTTTTGTGTCAGAAGGAAATCGTTTTCAATATGCAGCCGTGCGCTTACATCTCCTTCGTCGCTGACGAACAAATGCGCTTCCGTCTCGAAAAAATAGGGTGCAAGACCCGATAACCCCATGGTCAGATACGTTGTATTCTCTGGCTTGATGTCGTAACGTATGCCGGCTTGTGCGTCCCAGAATACGCTGATGTTGCGACTATATAACGCCCATAATTCGGCCTGCTCCAGATCGCCATCAACATGCTCCCCTGCACTTTTTAGCCAAAGCTTTTCATCGTCACCGCCGATCCATCCATCCATGTCCCAAGTTACTACGGAGCCATTTTGACCAGCGCCATAATCCGCTTCGAGTGTAAATGCGTGAAATATCTGGCCGCCGTGATCGTGCCCCTCCATTGCCAGAACTGGAGACGGAAGCACTAATGCCGCAAGAAATATGCCGACCATGTTTTTAATGTACATGATGTTGATGTCCTTTCATTTCCTGCTTCATCGGCATCGGTTTTTGCGCGGGCGGACGATATGACGGATCGAATTTTGCTACGACCACCTTATTCATCATGCCAGACATCATGTGATAAAGCAGGTGACAATGGAATGCCCACTCCCCCGGCTCATCAGCAGTTAGCAACACGGCGTAGGACTGTCCCGGCGGGATAATAACAGTGTGTTTATTCGGAAGTTTTTCTGCGGGCTGTCCGTTTTCCAGTTGAACAAACATGCCGTGCAGGTGCATTGGATGCGCCATCATTGTTTCATTCGTGAACTTTAAACGGACACGTTCACCGTATCGTAGATTGATCGGCTCTGAATCCTCATATTTTTTTCCGTTTAGTGTCCAAATATACCGCTCCATATTTCCGCCCAGACGGACATCGATTTCCCGCTCGGGCGGCCTAGTATCTTTTTGTATCCCGGCATAACGCAAATCCGCGTAACGGAGCGCCTTATCCCCGGGCGGGGTTCCGGTCTCGGCCCAACCGCTTTTCATTTCCTCCATTGTCATGGTTGTGCCTGATGAGTGCATCATCTCCATGTGATCCATGCCCATATCCCCCATCGTCAACAGAGCGCGGGCGCGCTGTTGCGGCGGCGCACCCTTCATTCCGTCTCGTGGCGCAAGAGAACCCAGAGCAAAGCCTGTTCGATCAATAGGCTCGGCAGCGATTGTGTAAGCCCTGTCCTCCTTCGGCGTGACAATAACATCATAAGTTTCCGCCGGAGCAAACCTGAATTCGTCTATCTTCAGAGGCTCTATATTCTGACCATCCGCCTGCACGACATCCATTTTTAGACCGGGTATACGCACATCATAAAACGACATTGATGATGCATTGATAAAACGAAGACGCACGCGCTCTCCCGGCTTAAATATTCCTGTCCAGTTTTGAACTGCTGTTTTGCCGTTTATTAGAAAAGTATAATCACTAACATCTGCCAAATCGGTCGGCGACATTCGCATCTCACCCCAGTCTTTTGCATTTTTCCATGCCTTCTTAAACCCGTTTTTTTCAGCATCCGTGAAAAAATCACCGACAGTGCGCCTTGCATAATTGTAGTAGTCGGAGGCCATTTTTAAATTTGCCAAAATTTCGTCGGACTCTTCATCGGAAAAATCCGATAACACCACCACATAGTCGCGGTCGGCTTTAATTGGGTCTGTCCCGTTTGGTGCCACTATGAGGGAACCGTACAAACCGTCCTGCTCCTGCCCCATCGAATGGGCATGATACCAGTATGTTCCGGTCTGACGGATTTTAAAGCGATAAGTGAATGTCTTGCCTGGAGCGATACCCGGGTAACCGTTAAATCCCTGAACACCATCCATTTTCCCCGCCAGCAATATACCGTGCCAATGGATGGAACTCGGAACATCCATGTTATTTGTTACGTGAATTACAACATCTTCTCCGTCCTTAAACTTCAGGGTTGGGGCAGGAATAGAGCCGTTGACTGTAATTTTACTGACTGTTTTTCCTGTAATATTCACAGGCTGGCGGGCTATATTCAGACTATATTCCGCCGCTTGCGCAGGCATCACCATGAAAAATAAGAAAAAAATAGAGAGAATATGTTTCATACCTAATCTATATAGCACTAACGGTGTTACCAGACCACCGCCACAAGCTTCTATACATCTCCTGATTTTTAAATTATGGTATATGAAGATGTATTTTAATTTCCTGATCTGATCTTTTTCGGCATTTTTATGTTTTCCTCGAACCGCAAAATCAACACCCCGAACCCGCTTCAGCCTGCTTTTGTGCCGGACGTGGCTCGCATTGCGATTGCCGAAGATGGAACTGTTGCCTATGCCAATGATGCTTTTCGTGCCATGGCACATATTCCTGTGCAACGATCCGAATTTCCGAATATTTTTTCGATCCTTCATTTTGAAACTGATATTAACGAGGCCAGTCTAATTGATGCCGGATTGCACCGAGTTACAGTTGGAAACTCTGCCCCCACGTATTTTCACTTCGACTGGCTGACTATGCCAGGCAACAAACGTTATCTTGTCGGTGCGGAGACAAAAAATTCTCCACCAACCCCACAACAAGATGCCGATGATGCTGCCGCTCTGATTGATCTGAGCGGAGAGATCATGCTGACGATTTCTGAGTCCGGTGCCCTCCTTCAAAAAAATTCTGCATTTTTAAGAATTACAGGGTATGACGCTGATGATTTGATAAACATGGATTTCATTGATTTTTTCCATGATGAAGACAAGCCTTATATCCGCAATACCATCCGCAGCGAGAATGAGGACGATCCGGACAATTTGGGTGTGAGCGATTTTCAGGCGCGCATTCTTACGAAAGATCATCAAACCCGGCTGGTGGAATGGCGGCAACATCGCCGTGGAGACAAGACTTATTTTGTTGGGCGCGATGTTACGACCATCCGTGAGCAGCAAAACGCGATGGGACGCCGCGAGCGCCAACTCTCCCAAGCCGAGTCTATCGGGCGTATGGGGCACTGGAACTGGACTTTGGGGCAAGATGAACTGGAATGGTCATCTGAAATTTACCGTATCTTTGGCGTGGATCGAAAAAACTTTCACCCTACGATGGAGAATATTCTTTCCCTTGTTCAAAAAAGTGACCGTCCACGCGTGGAGCATTCCTTTCAACGCGCTGCTATCGGCCAGAATAGCTATGAAATGGAATTTCGCATTACCCGACCTGACGGCGAAGTGCGTTTCCTTCGCTGCGAAGGTCGTTGTGCACAAGATACTGAAGGTTATGTTACGGCTCTCTATGGCATCATGCAGGATATGACCGAACGTATTCTGTATGAGCGCGAACTGAAGCGCACCAAGAATGCTGCCGAGCGTGCGTATGCCGCAAAAACCCAATTTCTTGCCAATATGAGCCACGAACTCCGCACGCCCCTCAATGCCATCATCGGATTTTCAGAGATGATGCATCGTCAGTTGCTGGGGCCGATTGGCACAGAAAAATATCTAGAATATATTCAGGGAATCCGTGAAAGCGGCGAACACCTGCTTGACCTTATCAGCGATATTCTCGATATGTCGAAGATAGAAGCAGGAAAATACGACCTTGCTCTAGAAGAAGTGGCTGTTGCAAAAACACTTCGCCTCGCCCTGCATATGATGGAAAGCCGAGCCGAAGACGCGGGCGTCAATGTAAAAATTGAAAAGATTCCAGATGACGCTCTGTGCATCATCGCCGACAGGCGAGCCTTGTTACAGGTGGTGCTTAATATCCTGTCAAATGCCGTAAAATTCACACCCAAAGGCGGGAGTGTTTCCATCGATTGCACCGAGAAAAAAGACTATATCTCGATTAAAGTTTCTGATACAGGCATCGGCATCCCGGCAAACAAGCTTGCCTCTATAACAAAACCCTTTGAACAGGTGTCATCGCATTATACGCGGGAACATGAAGGAACAGGGCTTGGACTTGCCATCACAAAAGAACTGATGGAGATGCATGGAGGCATCCTGCACATTGATTCTACTGTGAATGTCGGAACGACTGTAACCGCCCGCTTTCCACGCGATGGCGGCGAAAAAAAAGGGAAATCATCCCCACCATTTCACGCTATGTGATGATCCGATGTATTTTCAGATTTCGCGGCATCATTATCATGTCTATGAATATTAAACCTGCTCGTCAACCTTTCCCAGCTACCGATAGCTTTGTATGTTACGACACTTGAAAGAACGACAGCCGCAATAGCCAACATTTTAGCCGCCTGATCTAACTTACTATTTTCTTCCATTCCTACATCTCCCAGACAAACGTCTATTTTCTCAGTTTTATGGTTAATAGAAGCAAATAGCGGCGTATAAAGCAATCCTTTTTGGATTTTTAACCCCATGAGTTTGAAATATTACTACAAAAAACTCAATTTTCTGGTAACAACACAACTGTCTGGTGTTTTGTTTTGTAATATTCCATCTATCATTCTAACTCTCAGATGAAATCCGGTGGAGATTATCCGCCGGTTACACCCGAGGCACTGGCCTGAATACCAGCAGGGCCGAGAATGATAATGAACAAGGCTGGCAGGAAGAACAAAATCATCGGTACTGTCAATTTGGGCGGAAGGGAGGCGGCTTTCTGCTCTGCCGTTGCCATCCTCATGTCGCGCAGCTCATCAGACATTACACGCATGGCCTGCGATACCGATGTTCCATACTGCTCAGCCTGGATAAGAGCTGTGGCAAAGCTTTTTGCAGCACCACTACCTACGCGGCGTGCGAAATCCTGAAGTGCCTGACGGCGGTCGTTCAGCATTGCCATTTCTGCACTTAAAATACCTAATTCTTCCGCTAAAACTTCCGAGTGTTCTGCCACCTCATGTGCAACACGATCTATGGTTTGCTCAAGACCAATGCCACCCTGTACACAGATCAGCATCATGTCGAGCGAGTCAGGAAAAGACAGGTTAATTTCCTGCTGGCGTTTGATCCGCATGTTTTTCACGAGAATATCGGGGAGCTTATAGCCGAAAATAATAGTGCCAAAGAGAATGCTCATCGTTACCGTGTTTGAGAGTTCCTTTTCGCTCGCCGATATAAACATCATCGCAAGACCGCAGAATAGAAGGGGGAGAACAGCCTGCGCTATCATAAATTTTATTGGCGCAGCGGGGCTACGTATTCCGGCTTGAAGTAATTTATCACGCGCTCTCTCGCCCATGTCTCCCGCAAGTTTTTTAACCTTATAAAAAGTTGCCATCGTGTCTTTAGCTGAAAGACCATCATCCTTAGAAATTTTATTGATCGCGCCAGACCTGGTCGCCTCGAACAAAGCCTTACGGCGTTTTTCAACGATGGAGCGAAACCTTTCTTTTTTTTCGCTCTTATTCAAGAATGGCAAAGCGAATGCAACGAAAGAGGCTGCGGCGGCAAAGGCGCTAAGGATCGTGATTAGAAGATCGTTTTCCATCTGCGCCTCTATATCTTAAAATTAATCATAATTTTCATCACGATGATGCCACACATCATCCAGACAACAGCAAACCCAAGAAGCCAGTTTCCTGTCGGCGTCTCGAATAAAATCATTATATATTCACGATTTGCGAAATACATACCGAGTGCGAGCAGATTGGGCAAAGCACCGATGATGCCCGCCGATGCGATAGCTTCCGATGACAATGCCTTGATCTTTCTTTTCAGTTTGAAGCGAGCACGAATAACACCAGCTAGATTTTTTAAGACCTCTGACAGACTTGACCCTGTTTGCGCCTGAATGGCCAAACCAGTTGCAAACATTTTCATTTCCGGCAAAGGCATGCGCCGCGTGGCCTCCATAGCTGCCTCGTGAATTGGCACGCCTATTTTTTGCTTGTCGTATATGCGTGACATTTCCTCGCCTACGGGGCCGGTGAATTCTCTGGAAATCATCAATATGGCTTCTGACACCGGCATGCCGGCCTTGAGCAAACGAATGGTTGCTTCAAGAGCGTCCGCAAATTCTTCAAGGAATTTCTTTTGGCGACGTCCGGTCAGAAACTTTACAACAAAGCGCGGGAAACCCAGAAGCCCGACAACTCCGGCCATAATAATAACGAAAGGAGACGCTGACATCAGCTTGGCAGAAAAAGCACATACCGTCATCGAAATGGCCGCATACATCCAGTATTGCTTTATGGATATAGTTAACCCTGCCTGTTCCAGCATCAAGGAAAGGGTTGGTTTTTTCTTCTTGCCGCTCTTTTCCTCTTCCTCCTTTGATTCCTTAAGTTTTCTGGCAATTTCGGCGCGACGCTTGTGCTGAACATCCTTGGGGGAAAATTTGTTATTGTTTCCACTGCTACCTTTAACTATGGAAGCTATACGTTTTTTTCTGTCTGATTCCTGACCCATCAGATACGCGCCAGCCGCACCGAAAATAATCAGAACGATAATGCCGACAAGAATTAACTGGATCGTGCCCATTAATCGTAGGCCTCCTCCATTGCATCAAGCACGAGTTTTTCTACGCCAAACTGACGAGCGTTATCGTAGAATTTTGGTCTAAGACCTGTCGAGCGATGCTTGGTTACAAGCTTGCCGTTTTCATCCTCTCCTAATATATCCAGAACGAACAGATCCTGCATGGTTACCACTTCGCCTTCCATGCCGGTTATTTCCGAGACATGCGTGGTTTTGCGCGATCCGTCCCGCAGACGTTGCACCTGGATGACGACGTTGACGGCAGAGGCAATCTGCTCGCGCACTGCTTTCTGCGGAAGATTGAGGCCACCCATAGCGATCATGTTTTCCATACGCGAAATAGCCTCACGCGGGTTGTTGGCGTGAACGGTTCCCATCGATCCGTCATGACCGGTGTTCATAGCCTGAAGAAGGTCAAAAGCCTCCGGCCCTCGCACCTCGCCGACTATGATGCGTTCAGGGCGCATCCGTAGACAGTTTTTTACGAGGTCACGCATGGTTATTTCTCCGACACCCTCAAGGTTTGGTGGGCGCGTTTCCAGGCGCACGACGTGTGGCTGTTGCAATTGAAGCTCACAGGCATCTTCGCAAGTAATAATACGCTCGCCGGATTCTATATATCGTGTCAGACAGTTCAGCATCGTCGTTTTTCCTGAACCCGTACCTCCGGATACAAGAACATTTACACGGCATCGACCAACTGCCATAATCAATTTGGCGCAGCTTGGAGTCATTGAGCCAAACTCCACCAGCTTTTCGACAGTTAACTTATCTTTTTTGAATTTCCGGATGGTCATACACGATCCATCCACGGCAAGCGGCGGAATGATGACGTTGACACGACTTCCATCCGGAAGACGCGCATCGCATATCGGCGATGCTTCGTCTACGCGGCGGCCGATGGCACCAACAATACGCTGGCAAATCGTTGTTAGATGTTGGTTGTCACGAAACTTGATGTGGCTCTTTTGAATCTTTCCTTTAACTTCGATATAAACAACTTCGGGGCCGTTAATCATAATATCGGCGATGTCATCGCGCTCCAGCAATTCTTCAAGTGGGCCAAAACCCAACATATCGTCGGCACATTCCTTGGCGATGCTTTGGAGTTCAGCCGGGGTGAGGTCAAGGTTACGGAAGCGGGCAATCTCGCCGACGGCGGAATATACTTCTTCCCGCGCAGTTTTCCCGTCCATGCGCGCGAGAGATTTCAAATCAATCCCATCACGTAAATCAAGCCATATACGGTTACGTGACCGTTGAAGACGCAGGGATGTTATCGATTCACTTTCTGTTTCCGGTTTTTCTTCTTCCACATGCACAGCAAATACATCTTCGCCTGTTGGCTTTGCCGGAGGAGCCTCTTTTTTGGGCACATTGGCCAGAGATGGCTTTTCCGATTTTTTGTTGCCTCCTTCGACTGACACCTGTTTCGTCACTTCTTTGACCTGAGACGGTGACGGAGCCTTCTCCGCAGAAGGCTTTGGTTTTGCTGCGGGTGGTGTCGGTGTCGATGTGCCTTTTTTCCCGAACATAGTTAGCCTTTAAATCCGACCTTTCCTAACATCCCGGAGAAAAATCCGGCCTTGTCTTTTTTTGATGTCTCTTCAGATTCACTGACGGCAATTGAGAGACTTTTTTGCAGAATAGGCAGGATGTTTTTTCGCACCATATCTTCGCCATCCTTGTCGCCGATTATTTTTTTACTCTGACTTTCTAGACTCATAAATACTTCGGGGTTAAACGGGATAATGCTAGAAATCTTGAATTCCATGACTTGCTCTATATCTTTTTTCGTTGGCTCGTTCTTAGGAGCAATTCCCTGCATATTGACGATCATTTCTATGCCGCCAACCTCGCCCCCACGATGTTCTTTTATTTCCTGGATAAGGCTGCGAGCAAGACGCAAAGATGTCAAAGACGGTGTTGAGACAATCACGATCTGACTTGCCTTTGAAAGAACTGCGTTCTTGAGAGTCTCAGATGAGTGCGACAAATCAGCAATGACCACCGGATAAGTCGCCATAAGCATGGTTAATAAATCCTCAAGTTGGCCTGCCTCTATCGGCGCCTCCAGCATTACATCGCCACCACTGGCAAGAACGCTGAGCTTATCGCTAGCGCGGAATAACATTCTCTTGATACTGTCTTCGTCCTTGTTCCCGGCTGCACGGGCAGCTTCGGCAAGTGTTGTGGAGGGTTCAAATCCCAATCCTACGCCTGTTGTTGACCATCCTCCGGCCGTATCCATCAGAATTGCTTTCTGTCCGAGAATATCTGATACGCTCCAAGCGGCGGCCTGCGCTATTGTGCTGGTTCCTACACCGCCCTTTGCGCCCGTAAAGGCGATCAGGCGACTTCCGGTAACACCTATTTTTTCGATCACTGTTTTTGCGATTACATCTGCAAGAATTTCTGTTTTGACCGGACGCACAAGATAATCGCTGATACCCATATCGATCATACGGCGGTATAAATAAACATCATTGACGGGACCGATCACGATTGCTGCAGTTCCTTCATTACATTGCGAGCCAAGACTTTCGAGTTTTTTTACAAAATCTTCGTCGATTGTATCCGTCTGGACGATCACGATGTCAGGGGACGAAAACTCCTTGTAAGCGTTTGTGGCAATTTCAATGTCGCCTTCTTCAACCTGAATTTGAACGCGAGCGAAACGCCAATCGTCCTCAAGGCCACGCGCCGCATCCAGTGTTTCTCGGTCACGGGAATAAACCGCGACACCCGCCGATGGCAGCAGGACAAATGTGCCTTGGTTTACAGCATCAGTCATAAATTAACCCCCTGTGACTCCTAAAAAATCTGTAATAATTATATCTTTAAGAGCCTACCATATCGTTAATCACTTACGTTAAATGGGGCTTTTATTCGGTTGCGGTTACACCATCCAAGGGTTTATTGGTTGCGCCCGTTCTGTACCCCTCAACGACATTTGAGGAGGCTCGACCATCCGAATATGGAGAGGATTTTGCGTCACCCAGAAGATCAGATGGGTCAGAAATCTGCTCGGCAAACTGCGCCTCAACCGTACAACCAAGTTTGTAGTTTGGATCGTGCTCTAAAATAGTACTTTCCATGCCTGGCATCTGACCACAATTTGCGGGAGCGGCGGCCTGATAGGATGAATAGGAAATAATAGCCACAGAATCGTCTTGCTGCTCACGGACAGGAAGAACGCTCGTTACCACATTCTTGACCCCTTCTTTTCTTAAGGCACGAGAAACCCTGACAGCTTCGTTGCTTGCACGCATTGCTGTATTTGTCTTGGATGCGGGATCATAAGTTATCGTCAGATTGACCGGACCCATGCCGCTTTGAGCATATTCACGAGCCATTGTTGTAACATAGCCGGTGTTTAATTCAGAGACAGGAACCTGTTGGCTAAATTTTTCTTCGCGCACCTGAATGCGACGATCAGATACAACGCTTTCCGAATACATTTCACATGCGGTGACGGAAAAACATACAGCCAAAAGAGGTATAATTCTTAGCATGGGCGGCTCCTAATCCAGCAGATAGCCATATTTTTCGTCATCGGCAAAAACGCTTCCATCGGTGACCTCGTATGTTTTCCGTACATTAACCGCAAAAGAGCGCGCTAACGGGTTGTCTCTATGTGGAGCTGTTTTTTCGGCACGGGTTTTGTTCCCGTAAGGCTCTACAAGGTAAGGCGTAACGATTACAACAAGCTCCGTCTCATCACGGCGGAAACTGTCTGATTTAACGAGGTCACCTAAAATGGGTGTCTTGCTAATACCGGGCAACCCTGCCATTCCCTTAACGGCATCGGACTGCAACAGACCAGCGATCATCAAACTGCCGCCACTTGGTACTTCCACTGTTGTATCTGCCTTACGAACATCAAGACCGGGAACGGTTACGCTTGAAAGAACAATCGCACTATCAAAATCCAGAGACGACACCTCGGTGTTCAACTGTAAGCTGATACGCTTATCGGAAAGAACAACAGGTTTGAAATTTAAAGAAACCCCAAACTCCCTAAACTCAATAACAAGATTGCCGACCTGGTCACGACCAACCGGCACAGGAAATTCACCTCCGGCGAGGAATCCTGCCTGCTGACCTGATATGGCGGTCAAATTTGGCTCAGCAAGAACATGAACCAGATTTTCCTCTTCAAGAGCGCGCAAAAACACACCAATTGATCCTATCCCGGCAATCCCTGAATCCGCGAGGATACGCCCCACGCCTGTTGGGTCTTGTGACAGAGCGATACCTGCGCCCGTTGCAAAAGCGAGAGAATTATCGCCATCCGTACTAGAAGGAGCGCCTCCAAAAATCGTTGATGTTGCAAGCTCATCCGTGTCGTTTAGATTTGTCTCAACCCCCAACTCCTTCAAAACCGTGCGCGAAGCCTCAACGATTTTCACTTGGAGCATTACCTGTTGCTCACCCTTGACGTTCAGGAGGTTGGAAATCAACTCGTCCGTTGTGCCTTTTTGATCTTGGAGATCACTGACATAATGGGCGACCACGTCAGAAATTTTGGAGCCTACCTCAGGCGTAGATACATTTCCGGTCAGAAGTATCTGGTCGTGCACTGACTTAATCTGAACATTCTCATCAGGATAAAGATCATTGACCATGCTCTGTATAGCCTGAAGGTCATAGCGAACATGTATATCGAGCTTCTTAATCATGTCGCCATTAGCATCAAGAGCGATGATATTTGTATCGCCAACATTCAGTCCCACAACATAGAGTCTATTCGACTGCACCGCCTGAACATCAATAACCGATGGATTGGCAACAAGAACATCAGCAATATCACCCGACACATCCACTAATTCGGCCTTGCCCAATGTAATAAAAAGCGGAGCCTCTGCTTTTATTTCCACCTCCATGTCCTCAAGCTGGCCTTTTTCGGCATGTACGAGAACAGGCAATGCAAACAGGCAGGCAGTTGAAACAACCCCGGCCAGCAAAAGCTTTGCTGCGCTATATTTTCTAAAACTGGTCAACATGGCTTCAATGTTTGTTAGGTAATTCTGTGAGTAAAAATAAAATTGATATGGACTTATGGGGCGGGAACAAGATTTACACTTGATCCGTTATAGATTCGCATACTATCGGAATTATTGCCAGCACCCTTTTTCATTTTTTTGTATTCTGTAAAAACATCATCGTCAATCGTCACCAATCTGGCATCGGAAACCGTTTTCCAGTCTTTGGTGACGATTTTATCATCGCCTACGCCGCGCAGAGACAGAACTAGATCGCCCATACCGCTCGCCAAAGCTATTTTTTCGGATTGTTCGCTAGTCATCGCCAATGTTACGGTTTTACCAACCTTGATCTTGTCATCTTCAGGACGCTTTGCTGCTTGATCCACAGCAAGAACCTTTACGTTCTGCAGAATGGTTTCGGTGGCCATTTTTTGAATCGTCTGCTCAACCATATTTTTAACACGAGGATCCTCATCCTCAGGCTTTACGGAGGCCTTATAGGTCAAAATAACATCAACAAAATCACCCGGACCGATAAAACCGCCAACCATTTCAGCGGCCTTCACATCAATTGCGACGGCGCGCATTCCAGGCTCAAGCGCTCCCGCTATAAAATTTCCCTTCGATTCTCCAACAAGCGCGGTTTTCACGATTGGTTCGCCTTTACTGATATTCCGAGCCAAACGCCCCTTCAGAGCACTTTCAGCCGCCTGATCTTTCTCGCGTATTACAGCACCGGGAAATACGCTCGATTTTGGCCATTCTTGCCAACGCATTTCACCGCCTTTCAACTGTGCGCCCGTTGCCAAATCTTTGGCAGCCACCAAAATTTCTACCTTTGCTTCCTGTATACCCTGTGGCTTTTTTCCACCAAGACTTACCTGCACAAGCAGCGCC
>JBASFN010000049.1:0-7482 GCA_049653045.1 Alphaproteobacteria bacterium | reverse complement strand
ATGCTGACGCCGCTTTCAGCGTCTTTGGCTTTGAGGACGGCGCGGTGGACGTGTTCGCCGTACATGCCTTTGCCGCCGTGTTTTGGCAGGAGCGCGGGGTGTGTGTTGATGATGGATCCTTCCCATTTCTCGACAAAGCCGGGTGTCAGGATACGCATAAATCCGGCCAGGCAGATCAGGTTCACCGGGTGTTGATCGAGGATTTTTTGTATGGCGTCTTCAAAGTCTTCGCGGCCTGTGTACTGCATGTGATCGACGATGGCGGTCGGGATGCCCGCTTTTCTGGCGCGTTCAAGGCCGTAGGCGTCCGGGCGGTTTGAGATGACGATTTCAATCGTCGCCGGATAAGAGGGATCGCGGCAGGCGTCTATCAACGCCTGCAGGTTGCTGCCGCTTCCCGAGATCAGAACGGCGAGGCGAATTTTTTTCATTTCCAGCTTTCGATGTTGTCGATGACGACCGCTTCGGCTTTGCGTTTTTCGATTTTTCCTAGGGTGAAGGTTTTTTCGCCGCTTTTTTCAAAGGATTTTTTAACGGCGGCGGCTTCGTTTGCCGTGACGACGACGACCATGCCGATGCCGCAGTTGAGGGTGCGTCCCATGTCTTGCGGATCGATATTTCCGGCCTTCATCAGCCATTTGAAAATTTCCGGCATGTCCCATGATTTGGCGTCCAGATGCGCGCAAGCGGTTTCAGGCAGGATGCGCGGGATGTTTTCGTAGAGGCCGCCGCCGGTAATATGCGCCATGCCGCGAATGGCCGCTTTTCCGTCCGCCGTCTTGATTTTTAGAGCTTCGAGGACTGGTTTGACGTAGAGGCGCGTGGGGGTCAGCAAAATGTCCCCGAGTGTGCGGGCGGGATCGAAGGGGGCTTTGCTTTCATACGTATTATTGGTGGATTGCAGCAATTTTCGTACAAGGGAAAATCCGTTGGAATGAACGCCGCTCGACGCCAGCCCCAGAATAACATCGCCTTCTGTGATTGTTTCTCCGTTGATGATCGAGTCGCGCTCAACCGCGCCGACGGAAAATCCTGCGAGGTCGTAATCTCCGGGGGCGTAGAGACCCGGCATTTCTGCGGTTTCGCCGCCGATGAGGGCGCAGCCGGACTCAAGGCAGCCTTGTGCCACGCCTTTGATGACGGCTTCGGCGACATCATTGTGCAGCTTTCCCGTTGCGAAGTAATCGAGGAAGAAGAGGGGTTCTGCCCCTTGCACCACGATGTCGTTGACACACATGGCGACGCAGTCGATGCCGATTGTGTCGTGCCTGTCCATATCGATGGCCATTTTGATTTTTGTGCCAACGCCATCGGTGGAGGATACGAGAACGGGGTCTTTAAATCCGGTTTTTTTGAGGTCGAACAAGGCTCCGAAGCCGCCGATTCCGGAAACAACCCCCGAGCGGCTGGTTTTCTTGACGTGGGGCTTGATTCGCTCGATCAATTCGTCGGCGGCGTCAATATCCACACCAGCTTGTTTATAAGCACTTTCTTTCATTTTGCACTTTCGCGTTGGCAGCGTTATATATCTATCTTTCCACCCGAATTCAGGATGCCAGATGGCCATAATCTATAAGACTTTTTATCCAGCCCGTACAGTCTTTTACACTCTTTTTGCGTGTTTTTTGCTGGGGATGGCTCCGGTTTTGGCTGCCGATGACCTGTTTACGGTCGAGGGGGTCAAAGTCGATGTGACGGCGGCTAGTGCCCTCGCCGCGAGGGATCAAGCCTTTGATAAGGCTCAGGTTGATGCTTTTACAGCTTTGGCGGGGCGGATGTTGTCCGAATCCGATCTGGCTAAATTTAAGGCTCCCGATGCTGGGACGGTTTCCGGCATGGTGCAGGATTACGAGGTGACGGCGGAAAAGCTCTCCAGCGTCCGGTATATCGGTACATATACCTTTACGTTCCGGCAGGCGGCTGTTGAGCGTTATTTCAATAAGGCCGGGGCTTCTTATACGAATATTGCCAGTGCGCCGTTGCTGGTTTTGCCGTTTTATCAGTTGAGCGGCAAGAGTTATCTCTGGTCGCCGATGAATGTGTGGATGCAGGCATGGAATCGTTCCGGCGGTCAGACGGGGCTTGTTCCCGTTATTCTTCCTATCGGCGATCTCGAAGATGTCGGCGACATCGGGGATGACGATGTTTTCAGTTATAATCCCGAGCGGCTTTCCAGCATGCTGGCGCGGTATGGTGCGGGGGATGCTGTTCTGGTTGTTGCCGTGCCGAGCGGGCTTTCCGTTCGTGCAGGCGAAAATGATCTTGTCGCGGGCGGGGCGGTGACGGTCAGTTTGTATCGCACCGATCAAGGGCAGCCGGAGCATGTACAGGAAATGGTTGTTGAGGCGATGCCCGGCGAAACTTTGACCAAGCTTTTGGATAGAGCCGCTATCGAGGCGCAGAAAAAACTTCATCAGAACTGGAAGGATAAGACGGTTGTCCCGGCGGCGTATCAGGAACCCGAGGGCGTTACCATCCCGAATGAGGCGATGTCAGGGAACAGGTTGGTTGCCCGCGTTCGTATCCAGAGTTTAGAGGATTGGGCGACGGTGCAGCGATCTTTGGGTCGCGTTCGCGCCTTGAGCGCGACGAGTTTGAAATCCTTGACCCCGCGTGAAGCGATGGTTGAATTGTCCTTCCGGGGCGATGAACAGATGTTGCGGTATGCGCTGGCGCAGGCGGGTATGAACTTGTCCCAGCCGCAATATGCGCAGGGAGGATATACGGGTGCGCCCGAAAGCAGCCGCCTTGTGTATGATCTTTCATTGTCGCCGCCGCCTGTGCAGCCTTCGTCACAGTTTCGTTCGTCACCTTACCAAGCGCCGGGTTCCTATCAGTCCCCGGTTCAGGCAGGGCAACAGGGATATTCTGGACAGTTTTAAGAAGAGAAAGATTGAAAGTATGACGGCGCAACGGCAATTTATATTCTGGTTTTTCGTTGCGGCGGCGTTTTTGGCGTTGTTGTTCCTGTTCAGTCCTGTTTTGCTTCCGTTCGTGCTTGGTATAACGATTGCTTACCTGCTTGATCCTGCTGTTCTCAAGCTGACCCGTTACGGTTTTGGGCGGGGCGTGGCGGCTTTTGTGATTTTGTTTTTATTCTTTGCCGTGATTGCCGGGTTGTTGTTTATCCTTGCGCCGCTCGCATGGCATCAATTCACGGCCTTGGCTGATAATCTTCCGGCCTATGTTGAGAAATTTCATGCGTTTTTAGATTTGCAGAAAGGCCGTATTGAGTCTTTTCTCTCGCCGGAAAAATATACGCAGACTGCAAAATTCGTTGGGGATAATGGCGGTGCTATGGCCGGTGTCGCTGATAGTGTATTTGGCGGTATCGCGCAAGGGTGGGGCGTGGTGTCGCGCCTGTTGACCCTTGTCTGTATTACGCCTGTTGTTTCTTATTTTATGATGAAGGAATGGCCGCGTATTACGGGCGGCGTTTTTGATCTTTTTCCTCGCCGTCATAAAGACGTCAGTTTTGGCCTGCTTAAAAAAATTGATATTAAAATTTCCGGGTTTATCCGTGGGCAGTTGATTGTCGCGTTTATCTTGGGGCTGTCTTATGCGCTGGCGTTAACATTGGCCGGGCTGGAGTATGGTTTTCTGATTGGTATTTTGACGGGGATTTTTTCCTTTATTCCCCTTGTTGGATCGACATTGGGGTTGATGGCGGGCGTAGTTGTGGCTTGGCTTCAGGCCGGGGACTGGGTTTTCGTTATGATTGTTGCCGGGATTTTTATCGGCGGCCAGTTGATCGAGGGGAATTTGTTGACCCCTAAATTTGTCGGTGACAGGGTGGGGCTGCATCCGCTCTGGATATTTTTTGCACTGATGGCGGGGGGCAGTCTTTTGGGTATCACAGGCATGTTGATCGCTGTTCCCGTGGCCGCCGCCGCCAGCGTCGTTATTGCCTTTATCATCGACCAATATAAGCTTAGCCCTTATTACAAAGGCATTGGACATGGCTGATCCGGTGCGCCAGATTCCGTTTGACCTCGGTAGCAGGCAGGCGCTCGGGCGGCAGGATTTTTTGATTGGTGCGTGCAATAAGGCCGCCGTACAAATGATTGATCGTTGGCCGGACTGGCCTGCTCCCCTGTTGATTATCAGTGGGCCGCCTGCAAGCGGGAAGTCGCACTTGGCCGCCGTTTGGCGCGAGCGTTCCGGCGCGGTGTTTGTCAAGCCGGACATGTTGTTGTCTCACTCGCCGGAGCAAATCGCGGGCATGGGGAAGCATCTTGTGATTGACGGGCTTGATCCGTGGCTAGGTGATCGTCAGGCGGAAACGACGTTGTTCCATCTTTATAATATTTTCTGGGGGGAAAAGCGCAGTTTGCTCGCTACCATGCGGATGGCTCCGGCGCAAACGGTTTTTGCCGTTCCCGATTTATCGTCCCGTGTACGCGCCGCGCTTACGGTTTCCATCCAGCCTCCGGATGATATGCTCTTGGCTTCTGTCCTTATTAAGCTGTTCAGCGACCGTCAGCTTGCGGTCAGTAATGATGTTATTCAATATATACTCCCCCGTATGGAGCGGTCATTTGATGCCGCCCGTGTTATCGCCGATCATGCCGATAGGCAGGCACTCTCTGAAAAGCGGGGAATTTCGGTTCCTCTGATGCGGCATGTTCTTGCCGAATTGCAGGGGTAATTTCATTTGAGATTTGTTCTCAGTTGCATCTCTTGCCTGCGTAGGTATGAGGATTGGTGCTGTATTTGGAATTTTAAATGATTTCGCCTTAAGGTTGTGTTATATCTATCAGAGATATTTTTGTTTTTTCTTCTGAGGATGCTGCAATGGCTAATCTATCGGAGACGAATTCTTCCCCTGCTGATGCAGATGACAGACTTGCAAACATAAAAATTCTGGTCATGGATAGCAGTAGTGATGCTGCTGCCTTGATAAAAAAGATTTTTGTTCAGCTTGGGTTTACCAATGTCGTCGTTGCCAATGATGGTTTTAGCGGCGTTCAGGCGGTTAAAGAAGGCGATGTTAATCTGATATTCACCGACAGGGAATTGAAAGTCGTTTGGAACGCCGAGAACGCTCTGGAAGTTTCCAAGGCGAGAACAGGCGAGGTTTTGCCGTTAAGCGGTGTTCTTTTTACGCAGCGATTGCGTCAATCCTCCAATTCTCCGAACCCTTATCTGCCCGTTATAATGATGCTTGATGGCGTGACTGAGGAAGATGTAGGCGCGGCGCGGGATTCTGGTGTTAATGAGGTGTTGACCCGCCCGATTCAGGCCGATGATTTTTGTAAGCGCATTATTTCTATCATAGATAATCCGCGTCTTTTTATCGCGCAGGACAATTACAAGGGACCTTGTCGTCGGCGGAAAAAGGATACAATTTCCGATGACGTGAAGGAACGGCGCGTGCGGAAAATGCGCGTGATGAAAGTTGAGCAATAAGAACAAGAGGGATTATGCAAGCGACCCATAAGCAAGAAGAATTCGTAACGGTGTATGAACCGGAAAATGTTCTTCGCAATATAATTGGTAATGACGTGGCGTTGAAAAATGTTTTGACGCCTGAGAAGATAAAAGCGTGTCAAAAACTGATCGATGATGCGCGGATGTCTTTTTTTAAATCGGCGCGGCCTGATCTTGAAGATTTAAAATCTCTTGTAAAGGAAAGGGCAGTTTCTTTTGGTAGGATTGCCTTGCGTGCCGAGAATATCCGGGGGCAGGCAAGAATGTTCGGGTTTTGGTTTATTTCAAATGTGTGTACGCATATTGCTGATTATTGCGAGTCGACGGCGCATCCTGCCGAACGCCGAGCGTCGGTGGTCGCAAGGTTGGTTGATGCGCTGCAGGTTGCTTTTGATAATGAAATAAGTGATGAGGGTGGTATTCTTAACCAGCATCTTTCCTTGACGATGGGTGCGGAAGCTTGAAAGTTCTTTGATTTTTTGCAGGATTACCTGCGTGTGCGATTTATATACTTCGGTATTCACGGCTACATTTTTTAAGAAAATTAGTGTTTAATAATTGTAGAGACTTCCTCGTAATTTCCGGACAGGAAAATGAACAGTACAGAGAAGCAACCTTTTAAAGATTTAAGCACTCTTTTCGTGATTGATGCGGCGCACCAGCCTCTTGTTTCCAGTGTGGATTTGCGGCGCGGTCTTTTAGAAAAACCGTCGGCGCTTGTTGTTGACGATGATGATGTGGCTTTGCAGATTGCCGCAAAGACTCTTGAAAATGATTGTGATATTTTTACTGCTTCTAACGCGCAGGACGCCCTTGTTATGTTCGTGCGGCAGGCACCGGACGTTGTGTTTCTTGATATTCGGTTGCCGGATGCCAGCGGTCTTGATCTTCTCGCTAAACTTCTTGAGATTGATCCTAGGGGGTATGTCGTTATGCTCAGCGGGAACAGCAATCAGGAGAATATTCTGAATTCCCTTGAGCGGGGTGCGAAGGGGTTTGTCGGTAAGCCCTTTCAGACCGGAAAGCTTATCCAGTATGTTGGAAAATGTCCGTCGATCATTGAGAAAAAAAGAAAAATATCTTGATCGTTTTCTGGTTTGTTATTCTGATTGATATATCTGGCGCACTTTGGGATTGATCGTTTCCATCATTT
The DNA here is from genome assembly GCA_049653045.1 of Alphaproteobacteria bacterium. Lineage (GTDB taxonomy): Bacteria > Pseudomonadota > Alphaproteobacteria > Micavibrionales > Micavibrionaceae > UBA7657. The sequence continues at coordinate 899 of JBASFN010000049.1, read as the reverse complement.
TGATGTTTTCTTCTTCCAGATTGTCGAAGTTGTGCATCATGCCGACAGCCCTGCCATAGGCCAGAAGTTGGTTGTCGTCGGTGATGATTGTTGCTTGTTCGGTGTAGCGTAATAAGTCGCTTCTGTTCAATACAAGGCTGTCGCGGATTTTATTTTCCTCAAGCGTGCGTTTGATTGAATTACGGGACAGTCCGGGCCATTCGGCTCCTAAATTTCCTTGATCGTTTTTTGATCCCAGCAAGATCCCTGTGCCGGATTCCGGATCGATCCATAATGCAGAGTTGGGAAATACGCTCTGAAATGTTTTGGAGATTGAGGCACTGAATTCTGCTCCCACAAGATGAAAGGGCAACCATTGCGCGATTATCCCTTCGTCCGTCATATTTTCTCGCGCCAGTTCGTAAAACCGGGCGGAATACAGGGCGTTTACCCCGGCAAAGCTTGGCGGCATCGGTTCCAGCGTAATAACGTCGTATTTTTTTCCGGTGCGGCGAATATAGGCTCTTCCGTCCATTGTTATTGTTTTAACTCTTGGGTCGTCTAAAACGTTTTCGTTGGATAAAAAATTATCGGCGAGCAGGAAGATGCGGGGGTTGATGTCCACGATGTCGAGGGATTCCGGATTTTCTCTCCGGACGGCGTTTGCCGTTTGGCCCGTGCCAAAGCAGATGACAAGGGCGTTTTTGGGGTTGGGGTGCAATAGCATGGGAAGATGCCCCATCCATGCCATGTAATGTTCGGTTATCCATTCGTTTCCTGGTGAGGTCTGTGATGTTGCCATGAACCCGTCGATAATGACGGCTCTGGAGCCGTTTTGATATTCGACGGCGGAAACGCTGGCTTCCGGTCCTTCATAAGCTTCAAGAACTTTCACGGGCTTTATTGTGGTAGGTTTGCTC
>JBASFN010000048.1:0-3477 GCA_049653045.1 Alphaproteobacteria bacterium | reverse complement strand
TTGATGAGGCGATGGTGCGAGCCGAATCTTCCAAGATTCCCGCCAGCTTTTTATCCGCTTCCGCAGATGATTTTATCACGGAAATAGCGATGTTCTGACGAACGATAGCTTGTTCTGCGGCGAATTGTGCTGGTATTTCCATGTAAAGACCCTCTCGTTATCATTATCCTATAACAAAATTAACAAAAGATAAACCCCGAGGAGGGCTTTTTACTTCTTCTTTTCGATCTTGTATTTCGTGAAGTAACGCTTGCAGGCCTTGTCCAGTTCCTGAATTAGGGCAAAGCCCTCGCGGCCGCCGTTCCCTTTTAGTTTATTCAATACAATGACCTTGAGGGTGTTTTCGTGGGCGCGCAGAATGTCAAAGGTCTCGTTATTGACGTTCTCTACGTCAACGGCATCGAGGAATTGCATGGCGGTATCGGCCACTTCGCTGACCAGTTGGTATTTGAACATGCCGCCGCCGGCCTTCATCTGCATGATGGGGGTGATGATTTTTTCCCGGCTGCTTTTGAAGTCACTGCCTTTTTCTGCTTCTCTTAAGGCTTGTGAGAACTCCTTCAGGAAATTTTCGGCATAGGGAATGAAATCAATATCCGCATTGTTGACGAAGTCCTGACTTTTGACGATCAGTTTTTCATCGATCCCGCCGCTCCCCACTTTTTTCTTGAGGACGTTCGGCGGGTTGATAAAGCGCGGTTTTTTGGGGCTTACCTTTTTTGTCATCGTCAATCTCTATACGTCCTTGGCTTCTTCACGAAGCTTTTTCAGTATGTCCGATGTTCTCTGGTCGTTAGGCGATGTTTTTTTATTGTCGTCGTCGCCGCGTTTTCTCTGGCCGCTATAGTCGCGGTCATCGCGGCGGCGGCGGTCGGGGCCGAAAAATTCCTCCGCGTCAACAAACTGTCTTGGTTTTTCGATGATCTGGACGATGCGGGTGCAGAGGTCACGCGTTGAAAATGGTTTAACTAGAAATTCGGTGATGCCAGCGTCACGCGCCGCTTCAACTCTTAAGCGTGAGCTAAATCCCGTCATCATTAGAATGGGCACATACGGATTGGGGATCAGGGGATTGCGCCGGACATTCCGTGTGAATTCCAGCCCGTCAATCGGCTCCATCACCCAATCGGTCAGGATCAGGTCGGGATCGTGCTTGCAGACCATTGTAAATGCTTCCTCGCCGTTCGATGCAATGAACACTTCACGAAAGCCAAAAATATTTAGAACGGATTGCGTCAGCGATAACATCGGTTTCATGTCATCGACAAGAAGTATTCTGGCTTTGCTGAGGGCGTAGGTCATGGAGCACTCTGATAAGAACTTTTCTTCGATTACTATACTATAGCATTTTATCTATTTCCTCTAGCCCATCAGCGATTGTTTTTATTGGGCAACTTGCTTTAGAATGTTCTTATGGACTCAGGTGGAAAAATTCTTGTTAAAGCATTGGCGGAACACGGTGTCCGGCGTGTGTTTTGTGTGGCAGGAGAGAGCTTTCTTCCTGTGCTCGATGCGTTTCTTGATTTTGCTAATATACAGGTCGTTACTTGCCGCCATGAATCCGGTGCGGCGTTTATGGCCGAAGCCCATGCGAATCTGACGGGGGAAGTAGGGGTTTTTTTTGTAACGCGAGGGCCTGGAGCCTGTAACGCATCAATCGGGATTCATACCGCAAGGCAATCTTCCGCGCCGATTATCATGTTTACTGGTCTTATCCATAGCCGCGACCGAGGAAAAGAAGCCTTTCAGGAGTTTGATATTGCCGCGATGTTTGCGCCGATTGCAAAGAAGGCGTTTGTCGTTGAGACAATTTCATCGATCCCTGAGTCTGTATCGTTGGCGTTTCATGCGGCGTTGTCCGGCAGGTCAGGGCCTGTTGTCGTTGGTTTGCCCGAGGATGTCCTGTTTGACTCCGGGGAGGCGAAAGCCGCCACGCCGTGCCTTGTAGAAAAAATAAAGCCAGTTGAAGCCGACTTGCGCTCTTTGAAGGCGGCGTTGATGGCGGCGGAGCGTCCGGTTGTTATTGTGGGCGGCGGCGGATGGGATAGCGAGGACTGCGAAAATCTGGCAAGTTTTTCCAGTGCCGAGCATTTGCCTGTAGCGGGAGGATTTCGCCAGCAGGATATTTTTAATCATAATCATCCGAATTATATCGGCGAACTTAGTCTTGGTCCCAATCCGAAGTTGATTGAGCGGGTGCACGAGGCCGATCTTTTGTTTTTCCTTGGGGCGCGTCCGGATGAGGTGACGTTGCAGGGCTATAGCCTGCCTAGGGTTGGGCAGAAAACAATTCATGTTTATCCGTCTGGTGATGTGTTCGGAAAATCTTTTATGCCGGATGTTTCGGTTGTGGCACATGGGCAGAGCGTTGCGGCGGCACTGGCGGCCGACTTTGGAATTGATGGCCGTAAATGGGCGGGCTGGTGTCGTGCGGGGCGAGAGGAGTATCTCGCGTGGACGTCTATCGAGGAGAAAACTCTTCCGTGGAAGGGCGCGGATATGACGGATATATTCCGTCAGCTACAGGAATGTCTGCCGCCGGATGTGATTGTTACGACGGATGCAGGGAATTTTGCCGGCTGGCCGCAGCGTTACCTCAAATACGGACGACCCGGGCGGATGCTGGGGCCGGTGAGCGGGGCGATGGGGTATGGCGTTCCGGCGGCGGTGGCAGCGTCGATGGAATATCCGGACAGGATGGTTGTGGGTTTTTGCGGTGATGGCGGATTTATGATGACGGGACAGGAGCTGGCCACCGCCATGAGGTACGGTGCAAAGCCTGTGATCTTCGTTTGTAATAATAATATGTATGGCACGATCCGCATGCATCAGGAGCGCGAATTTCCGGGGCGCATTAGTGGCACGGCCTTGACCAATCCCGATTTTGTCCGCTTGGGTGAAAGTTACGGGGCTTTTGCGGCCAGAGTTAAAAATGCCTCTGATTTCAAAAAATTATGGCCGGAAATTTTGAAACTGGATAAAGCTGCCCTGATTGAGATACAGATGGATCCGGCTCAGATTTCCACACGCAGTATCCCGCCCACGTCATAAAACATTGTACTCGCCGCTTGATCGTCGTATCCTTCCTGTGAGAATCATAAAATTAACCTTGGGCTGGGGGATGCGATGGCAAAAATCGTGGGCGCACAACAGCGTATCATAATGAACTTTACGGTTCCGCCGGGGACTGACGAGATGGAAGAGATGGCCGCTTCGGTACTCGAGTCGCTGCCGGATGAATTTCAGGAATATTGTGAGGGGTTGGCTTCTTGTGTCGAAGATTTTCCCGATGATGTTACGAGTGAAGAGCTGGCACTCGATGATTCCTATGATCTTTTGGCTCTTTACCGCAGTGGGAAGGAAATTTCCCCCGGTGTAGAAAGAAAAACCGCTAACGATGATGATGTCCTGATTGTCTATCGTCGCCCGCTTTTGGATATGTGGTGCGAAACGGGGGAGGATTTAATGACCCTCCTG
>JBASFN010000047.1:0-30472 GCA_049653045.1 Alphaproteobacteria bacterium | reverse complement strand
GTGTTCAATATTGAGATATACTGAGAAAATAGGCTAAAAAAACAGGGGAGCCGCATGACACACAGCCAATTCGCACTTTTAAAGGACAAACGCTTTGCGCCCCTGTTCATCACGCAATTTCTCGGCGCGTTCCATGACAATTTGTTCAAAAACGCCCTTGTGGTTTTGTTGCTCTACGGCATCGGCATCCATACGACGCAAGACCCAAAAATTCTGGTCACGCTTGCCGCCGCCTTTTTCATTTTACCCTTCGTGATCTTTTCGGCCACAGGCGGACAACTCGCCGACAAATACCCGAAAGACAAAGTCATCCGCGTTATAAAAATTCTGGAGCTTATTATCGCCGCGCTTGGCTCCCTCGCCTTGCTGAGCGGCTCCGTAACATTTTCCTTTATCGCGCTGTTTGCGCTCGGGACGCAGTCCGCCTTCTTTGGCCCCAGCAAATATTCCATCCTGCCAGACCATCTCAAACAAGACGAACTGATCGGCGGCAACGCCCTGATGAACACGGGAACATTTCTAGCCATCCTGTTCGGCACAATCGCGGGCGCTGGATTGATTATGCTGGACTCCGGCAAGGAGCTTGTCTGCGGCTTGCTGATGCTCTGCGCCATCGGCGGATACGCGGCCAGCCGTTACATCCCCCCGACCCCGGCAAAAGATCCCGGCCTTCGCCTCGACTTCAACCCGATCACGGAAACCCTCGACATTATCCGCTATACGCTCGGCCAAAACAGAAACGTGGTGCATGCCATCCTCGGCGTGTCCTGGTTTTATTTTTTAGGGGGCATGTTCATGGCGCAATTCCCCAACTACACACAAGACACACTACACGCCGACGAAAGCGTCCTGACATTTTTCCTCGTTATTTTCTCGCTCGGCATTGCCATTGGCGGATTGCTTAACAACCGCCTGCTCCGGGGGCGCGTCGAGGCCATTTACGTTCCTATTGCCATTCTTGGAATTACGATCTTTTCAATCGATATTTATTTTGCCTCGGCCGGAAACAACAGCACGACCGGAGACCTGGTCAATTTAACAAGCTTCCTCGGATCGCTTGCCCATTGGCGCATTGTTTTAGACGTGACTATGATTTCCTTGTGCGGCGGCCTGTTCGTTGTTCCGCTCAACACCATCATCCAGCATTTAACCGATGAAAAACACCGCGCCCGCATCATCGCGGGTAGCGCAATTCTTGATGCTCTCTTTATTGTTGCTTCTTCTGCGCTGTCGGCCATTCTTATCGCCATGGGGTGGGAAATTAGGGAATTGTTCCTCGCCTTTGCGGTTTTAAACATCGCCGTTGCCGTCTATATTTGCAGGCTGCTTCCCGATTATCTTCTCAAAAGCCTTTTGCAAGGCGCGTTCAAAATTATTTACCGGGTTGAAGTGCGCGGCCTTGAAAATTTTGCCAAGGCTGGAAACCGCGCCGTTATTGTCGGCAACCATGTTTCTCTACTTGATCCGCCGCTTCTGGCCGCTTTTCTTCCTGGCAGGCCGATGTTTGCACTCAACACCCATGTCGCCAAATGGTGGTGGATAAAGCCGTTCCTGAAACTGGTGGACGCATTCCCGATTGATCCGACCAATCCGTTTTCAATTAAATCCCTGATTAAAAAGTTAGAGGAAAACCGCCATGTCGTTATTTTTCCCGAAGGACGATTGACTGAAACCGGTGCGCTGATGAAAATATACGAAGGCCCCGGCATGATCGCCGATAAGGCCGATGCTATGATCCTGCCGGTTAAGCTCGACGGCGTGCAGCACACCTCGTTTTCACGCCTGAAGGGGAAAGTCCCGTTCCGGAAATTCCCGAAAATAACCATCACCATTCTCGAACCCCGCAAGTTTAAAATTGACGATGCCCTGAAAGGACAAGATCGCCGCGCCGCCGCTGGCCGCCAGCTTTACGACCTGATGGAGGACATGATGTTCCTCACAGGCGACCGCAAACAAACCTTGTATCAGGCTATGCTGAACGCCCGCTACATCAATGGCGACGATGCCATCATCGCCGAAGACATAGAACGTAAGCCCATCAAATTCGGAAAACTTATTAAGAACACCATCGTCCTCGGCAGGAAATTATCGACCTTCACAGAGAAAAAGGAGAATGTTGGAATTTTACTACCAAATTCCATTACTGCCGTAACCTCTTTCTTTGCGCTGCAGGCCTTTGGCCGCGTTCCGGCTATGTTGAATTTTTCGGCGGGGAATCATGCCGTGACATCCGCCTGCAACACGGCGCGGATAAAAACAATTTTGACCTCAAAACGCTTTGTTGAATTCGCGCGCCTCGAAGATTTAATCGACGCGCTATCCAATCAGGCCAAAATCACCTATATAGAAGATATTAAAAAAACAATCACCCTTTCCGACAAAATATTCGGTGCGCTTGCCCCCGCAAGGCACATACACAAACAACAAAACATCAACCCGAACGATCCGGCGGTTGTTCTTTTTACATCCGGTTCCGAAGGATTGCCCAAGGGCGTTGTTCTCAGCCACACCAACCTGATGACCAATATCGTACAGCTTTCCTCCCGCGTTGATTTCAACAAGCAGGACATTGTGTTTAACTGCCTGCCGATGTTTCATTCTTTTGGCCTGACCGGGGGGACGTTGCTGCCGATTTTATCCGGCGTTAAAACATTCCTGTATCCAAACCCCCTTCATTACCGCATCGTGCCGGAGATGATTTATTCTTCCAATGCCTCCATCATGTTTGGAACAGACACCTTCTTGTCCGGATATGCCCGCATGGCAAACCCTTATGATTTTTATCGTATGCGCTATATCTTTGCCGGCGCAGAAAAAGTGAAAGCCGAAACCAGACAATTTTATATGAACCAGTTTGGAGTCCGCATACTCGAAGGCTACGGTGTGACGGAAACTGCTCCCGCCCTCGCCCTCAACTCGCCGATGCATTTGAAAGAGGGAACTGTTGGCCGTTTCCTTCCTGGCCTCAACTATAAACTGGAATCCGTCCCCGGCGTTAACGAAGGTGGACGTTTGTTTGTACAGGGGGAAAATATTATGCTTGGCTATTATATGGCTGATACTCCCGGAATCCTGCAACTCCTTCAGGATGGATGGCATGATACGGGCGACATCGTGGATATTGATGACGAAGGCTATGTCCGCATCCTCGGGCGCGTCAAACGCTTTGCCAAAATCGCCGGGGAAATGGTCTCGCTTTCAAGCGTTGAAAGCATGGTACAAGCCGTCTATCCCGACAGCCAGAACGCCGTCATTTCCATCCCCGATCCACGTAAGGGCGAGCAGCTTATCCTCGTCACAACCAAAGAAAACGCGGCCAGAGACGAGCTTTCCGCTTACGCCGCCAAAAACGGCATAACCGAACTGGCGGTTCCAAAAACAATAATTCCCGTCGATAAAATACCCATTCTCGGCAGCGGCAAAACCGATTACCAGACCGTAAAAATCATTGTCGAAACAGGCCAAAAAGGGCTATAAACCCGCTATGGGAGCATCAAACGACACAAACCGCTACGCCCGCCAGACCATCCTGCCGGAAATCGGGATTACGGGTCAGGAAAAAATATCCCGAGCCTCAATTCTGTGCATCGGCGCGGGCGGTCTGGGATGCCCTGCCCTCCTTTACCTCGCCGCCGCAGGAATTGGGCGTATCGGTATCGTCGATTTCGATATGATCGATGAAACCAATCTCCATCGACAAATTCTCTTTACCATGAGCGATATTGGCCGCAACAAGGCCATTGCCGCAAAAGAACGCCTCCATGCCATCAACCCGTCGATCATAATTGAATCGCACCCCATTCAACTCAGCGAAAAAAACGCTGAAAGATTATTTGCGGACTATGATCTCATCATCGACGGAACCGACAATTTCTCTGCTAAATTCCTGATAAACGACGTTGCCGTCAAATGCGGAAAACCCTTTATTTATGGCTCCGTCCTTGGGTTTGAAGGGCAGGTTTCGGTGTTTGGAACACCAGACGGCCCTTGTTATCGCTGCCTGTTTCCCGAAGCCCCGAAAAGCCACATCCCCAACTGCGCCGAAGCGGGCGTCATCGGCGCGGTCGCCGGGGTCATCGGAACGGCGCAGGCCATTGAGGCCATAAAAATAATTGCCAAAAATAAAAACCTGACACCCTTATCGGGAAAACTCTGGACGCTGGATACGCGCACCATGAGCAACCGCCTTCTTTCCCTTGCCAAAAACCCGGATTGTCCCCTATGCTCACAAAGAAAAGAGGATATTATGATTAAAACAACACCCCTATTCTGTGCCCCCGTTGCCGAAATCACACCGGAAGAAACCCGCCAAAATAAAACAGCTATCTTGATTGATGTCCGCGAACAGGACGAATGGGATGCCGGTCACATAGACACGGCAAAGCTAGTTCCGCTTTCAGGACTTGCGCAAGGGCAAATGCCAGACCTGCCGAAGGACTGCGAAATCATTATCCACTGCCAGCGAGGAAAGCGCGGCGTACAGGCGGCGCAAATCTTGAAAGAAAACGGCTACACCAACGTCAGCAATATGTGCGGCGGGTATGAAGCCTGGTTGAAATGCTAATCACTCTTCGTCATTAAGGATGCGCCTTGCGTCCCCTTCGAGGTCGTCATACTGCCCGCTTTTGAGGCTCCAGACAAATCCGGCCAGCCAGAAAACGCCAAGCAACAGCGCAAGCGGTATCAAATATAAAAGAACGCTCATGCCCCACTCCGCCGCAGACGGAAAGAATTGGCGATCACGACGAGCGATGACCCCGACATCGCCAATGCCGCCACAAGCGGCGTTACAAACCCCGCCATGGCGAGGGGAATCGCAACCATGTTATAAATAATAGCCAGTGCAAAATTTTGTTTAACCAGTTTTTGGGACAACACCGCCGTATCATAAGACGTTAATAACGGCTTCATCCCGTTGCCCATGAAAACAATATCGGCGGCATTCTGCGCCAGATCACTGGCCGTGGCAGGCGACATCGATACATCCGCCCCGGCAAGGCTCGGCGCATCGTTCAAGCCATCGCCCACCATCAAAACTTTTTCGCCGGAGGCCTTTATCTCCTCAAGGAGCTTATATTTTTCCACCGGAGTCATCGGCGCGTGGAATGTTTCAATTCCGGCCTGCCGCGCCATATCCGCCGCTGCCTCAAACCGATCGCCGGAGACAAGAATAATATCCAGCCCCCGCCGTTTCAACGCCGCCATGGTCTCCTTTGAATCCGCACGGAGTTGGTCTGTGAACCGGAACACACTCGGGGTTTTTCCCTCCTCACAAAACCATATTTCCATCCCCGATGAGATGTCTTCCTCCACCCCGCACCAATGCCGGTTTCCAAGACGAATTCTCTTTCCCTCGAACACGGCCTCCAACCCTTTTCCCGGAGTTTCCCGCACATCGAGGAACGACAAGACAGACCCGGCATACCCTGCCTTCAAAGCCCGCGACAATGGATGTGCGCTATAGGACGCAAGGCTGGCCGCGATTTTTAAAGTTTCTTCATCCGCACAATCTGCCTGAACAAGAACAGGCTGCCCCAGCGTCAATGTCCCTGTTTTGTCCAGTAAGACAGTATCAATCCCGGACAGACGCTCCAGCGCATCGCCCGATTTCACCAATATCCCCGATTTCATCAGTTTACTTGTGGCAAGAACCTGCACCACCGGGACTGCCAGCGCGAGAGCGCACGGACAGGTAATAATCAAAACCGTCGCGGCGATCAACAACGCGGGCTGCCAGTCCAACCCCACCGTCATCCATCCGGCAAACGCCGCCGCCGCCAGAATATGAACGACCGGCGTATAAAGACGCGCCATCTTGTCGGCAATCCGCACATAGCGCGCCTGCGCCTGCTCCGCTTTTTCCATCAGCCTAATAATATCGGACAGAAGCGTATCCTCCGCCGCGTTCATCACGCGCATCGTCACGGGCGAGGACAAATTGATCGTCCCGGCATAAACAAAAACCCCCGTCCTCGCCTCTTGCGGCAAGGTTTCCCCCGTGACCAAGGCCATATCAATAGTCGTATCGCCATCCAGAATGACCCCGTCCGCCGGAATTTTTTCACCGGCCGCAACGCGCAGAACCATATCGGCCTCTAGCGCGCTGACCGGAAGGCGGCACATCGCTCCATCGGGATCGATAACATTGGCAAACCCGGACACTGCGCCCAGTAAATCGCCAGCCGCGCCGCGTGCCTTCCCCCGCGCACGCGAATCGAGATACCGCCCGATCAACAAGAAAAACACCAGCATGACCACGGAATCAAAATAGGCATGTTCGCCGTGATTGATCGTTTCAAACAGGCTCATCGCACTCGTCAGGATCAAAGCCACGGAAATCGGCACATCCATATTGGTCGTGCGTGCCGAGAGTGCCTTATACGCCGAACGGAAAAACGGTCTGCCGGAAAAAATAATTGTTGGAAGCGCGATTATCGCGGAAATCCAGTGCATGAAATCCCGCGTGACAACGCCCATTGTCTCCTGATCGCTGTTCCACAGCCCAAGCGACAGCAACATAATATTGCCCATGGAAAACCCGGCCACAGCAAGGCACAGGAGCAAGAATTTTTCTTCCTTGCCGTTATTGCCCGCACCGGAAAAATTTTCGAACGGATGAACCCTGTACCCGAGGGATTCAATCGCATCTGCAAAATTATTGGCCAGTTCTCTGTCGCCAGCCCAGCAAACGCTTAAACGCCGGGTTGTGAAATTAAGCCGAGCGGATTGAACGCCCGGTTCCTGCATCACCCGCGTTTCGATCTTGCGAATACATCCGGCGCAATGTGCTCCCTCCACCATCAGGGAAAGCGTGTTCAGCCCATCTGACCTAATCTTAGCCAGAGCCTGATACCCGCCGCTATTATCATTCACGGGATGATCAGATCGAACGACTTCGCGTATCTTGCGCTCTTGTGCTGTTGATCCTGCCATTGTGCCTCCAGTCTAGCCGTCCACGCCCCCTTGAGCGGAAAGTTTGGGGAAATTTCATACGCCCCGTGCCCCCGATCAACCAGGCTTGCTTCAAAATCATGCCCTTCATGCGCGGGGCGGTAAAACCGCGCCGTGACCACGGCTCCCGTCAAGGGTGCGCCGTCCTTATGCACAATCGCCCACGAAATCTTGCCCTTTTCAAACAATATTTTGTCCTGAAATCCGAGACTCTTTTGCGTTTCCGCCGCGCCTAAAATCGTGTCATACGCCAGACCTTTTTCATACGCCTTCTGTGTGACCACACCCGTTTGGGTTTTGATCGCAACAGTCACAAACGTAAAGTCCACCACCGCGATTACGGCAAAAAATATAACGAAATACCACGGTATCCATTTATCGCCGGGATGTATTGTTTCTGGTGTATTTTCCATCTTCAATGACCACTGATAAAAACGGTTTTGTGAACGGCCAGAGTGCCATCCTGCTCGTCTTTAAGGGTAAAAGTCACGTTTTTTGTGCTTTCGCCTTGTTTCCGGGCACTGACAAACACATGGTAATGCGCGACATTATCGGCCGGCGCGAACAAATCCACCGCCGATAAATCCCCCGCCCCCTTGACTTCGACCTGTGCTCCCTCAAGACCGAAAACCTCAAGCGAATAATGCCGCGCCTCATGGGTTTTATTGAGGATTTTTATCTCGTACCCGTTCCGGACTTCGCCATCCGATAACATAACAAAAAGCGGGTTCCGATCATGCAGGACATTCAACTCTAACAGGCTGCGCGTTGCCAATGCATAGAGCATCATTCCGCCGACAACCGCAAGGATCAACGCATAATAGACCGTTCTGGGGCGCAATAACTTCGACTTGGCTTCCTGCGCGAACCCCTTTTCGCTGTCATAGCGGATCAAGCCCTTCGGCAATTCCAGCTTGTCCATCACAATGTCGCACGCATCGACGCAAAGGCCACAGGCAATACAATCCATCTGGAGGCCGTTGCGAATATCGATCCCCATCGGGCAAACCTGAACACAGGCCGTGCAATCAATACAGTGTCCTTTCCCCTCCCAGCTTTCGCCCTTCTTATGATGCCCGCGAGGCTCGCCGCGCCCAGTATCATACCCGATAATCAACGTATCGCGGTCAAACATCGCCGACTGGAACCGCGCATAGGGGCACATGTAAATGCACACTTGCTCGCGCGCAAAACCCGCCATCAAATATGTACTAAACGTCAGCCCGGCGATAAACATCAACACCGTCGGTGAAACATTCAATTCGAGAAAGCTCTGCACCAGCGTCGGCGCGTCATTGAAATAAAGAACGAACGATCCGGCGGTGCACCAACCGATCACAATCCAGATAAAATGCGTCAGGGATTTTTTCCAGATTTTCTCAAAGGTCATCGGTCCCTCGGTCAATCTTTTGCGCGTCACGCGGTCGCCCTGAACGATGCGCTCCACCCAGATGAACAAATCTGTCCAGACCGTCTGGGGGCAGAAATATCCGCACCAGACCCGCCCGAACAGGCTGGTGACAAAGAACAACGCCACCGCGGCGAGAATGAGAATCCCGGTCAGGATATAAACTTCCTGCGGCCATATTTCGATGAAAAACCAATACGCCCGCGCATTGGGAAGGTCGATTAAAATTGCCTGATTTGGGATGCCCGGTCCGCGATCCCACCGAATAAAGGGCGCGAGGTAATAAATCCCGAGCGTCACGATCATCGCCAGCCATTTCAGCTTGCGAAATGTCCCCCACACCCTTTTGGGATATATTTTTTCCCGCTTGGCGAATAATTTTATCGGTTTATCGTCACTGGCCTGTTGCATTGTCTGTGCCCGGCTCTTCCACCGGCGTTTCCTGAACAGGCGTTTCATTCACCGGAGAGACAATAGGGGCTTCCGTCGCCCTGTCAGGTTCACCGCCGCCCAATTCATGCAGATACACTGTGAGTGCCTTGATCGTCGTCTCATCCAAACGGCTCTTCCACTCCGGCATAACGCCTTTGCGTGCATAGAAAATAGTTTCATAAACGGTCTTGCGGTCGCCGCCATATAGCCATATGCCGTCCGTCAGGTTGGGTGCGCCCACTTCGCGCATTCCCTTGCCGTCCGCCCCGTGACAGGCCGTGCAGTTTTCTTGAAATATCTGTGCGCCCTGGTCATAGGATGTTTTTTTTATCCCGCCCGAAAGCGCAACAACATAATCGGTCACGGCATCAAGCTCATCCTGTTTCAAAAGACCCTCTTTGCCAAATGCGGGCATCTGGGACACGCGGGTATCATCGCCCGTTGAACGCACGCCGTTCTGGATGGTGAAATGAATATCGTCCAGCGTTCCGCCCCAGATCCAGTCATCGTCATTCAGGTTGGGGTAGCCCTTCGCGCCCGCACCGCCTGAGCCGTGGCACGTCGCGCAATTATCCTTGAACGCCGCCTTACCGCCCGCATTGGCGAAGGCGTAAAGTTCGGGATCGGCCATAATCTGTTGCAGCGTTGCGCCCTTGAATCGTTCCATGTAAACATTCTGGCGCGCCGCGATCTCGGCCTGTTCCGCCGCCAGTTTCTTATGCGACGTCCAGCCCATAGTGCCCTTTGTCGCGCCGTTTAATGTCGGCCATGCCGGATACACAACCCAATATCCAACAGACCAGATGACGGTCACAAAAAACACCCAAAGCCACCAGCGCGGCGCAGGATTATTAAGTTCCTTCAGCCCGTCCCACTCGTGCCCCGTCGTCTCGACGCCCGAAACCTGATCTATTTCTTTATTCTTATGCTCATCCATGATGTTTATTCCTTAAAGGGAATGTGTGCGTCGTTTTGGTATTTGGCCTTTGCGCCGGGGCGGTAAACCCACATCGCCATGGCCACGAAGAAAACAAAAAAGAACAGCAGGCCAGCCACGCCCGCCAGTGCCGAAGAAAAAGGAAGCGCGTAAGCGGTCATGGCGTCGTCCCTTCAACATCCTTGGCGGCATTGAAATCAACCATCGTCCCCAAAGCCTGAAGATACGCGATCAAGGCATCCATTTCGGACACAAGATTTGGATTGCCGTCAAAATCCCGCGCATTCACCTTGCCATAGCGTTCAAACAGCCCGTCGGTATTGCCGCGCTCCTCGCCTGTTGCCTGATTGATTGCGTCTTTCTCGGCATTTTCGACCATCTCGTCCGTATAGGGCACGCCCTCAAACCGCAGAGTTTTAAGGGCCGGCTGGATATGGCGCAAATCTGCGCCCGTCCGCATCAGGAACGAATAAGTCGGCATGATCGATTCCGGCACAACATCACGGGGGTTGACCATGTGCGCGACATGCCAGTCATCGGAATATTTCCCGCCGACACGCGCCAGATCTGGCCCCGTCCGCTTTGATCCCCACTGGAACGGGTGATCGTACATGCTCTCCGCCGCCAGCGAGTAATGCCCGTACCGCGCTACCTCGTCCCGCAAGGGGCGGATCTGCTGCGAGTGGCAGAGATAGCACCCTTCACGGATATAGATGTTAAAGCCCGTCAGTTCCAGCGGTGTATAAGGCCGCATTCCCTTGACCGGCTCGATCACCGTTTCCATGCGAAACAGAGGGATAATCTCGACAAGTCCGCCAACAAGAATGGCCAGAACCGAGAAAATCAGAAGAAGAATTGTATTCCGCTCCAGCTTTTGGTGTTTTTTTAGAAAACTCATGCTGCGACTCCTACGGCGGCTTGTGGTCCCCACTCTTTTTCATTCATGTCGCCCCGGATGGTGCGCCAAAAATTGTAAACCATGATAAATGCTCCCGAGAGATAAAGCAGACCACCCAATGCCCGGATCACATAGAACGGATGCATGGCTGCGACGGTTTCAACAAACGAATATTGCAGGAAGCCCATCTCGTCGTAGCTGCGCCACATCAAACCCTGCATAATGCCCGATACCCACATCGCGGTGATGTAAAGAACGATGCCGATTGTCGCCACCCACAGGTGAACATTCACCAGTTTCATCGAATATAATTCCTTCCGCCCCCAAAGCTTCGGCACAAGGTAATAAAGCGCACCGAATGTAATGAACCCGTTCCATCCCAGCGCGCCGGAATGCACGTGACCGATTGTCCAATCTGTGTAGTGGGACAGAGAATTGACCGCCCGTATCGACATAAGAGGCCCCTCGAACGTCGACATACCGTAAAACGCCAGAGCAATGACCATGAAGCGCAACACCGGATCGTCACGAAGCTTGCCCCACGCCCCAGACAGGGTCATCACCCCGTTAATCATCCCGCCCCAGCTTGGCATCCAGAGCATGATCGAGAAGGTCATCCCGAGGGTCTGCGCCCAGTCAGGCAATGCCGTATAATGCAAATGGTGCGGTCCCGCCCAGATATAAATGAAAATCAGCGACCAGAAATGGAGGATCGACAGGCGGTAAGAATAAACAGGACGCTCGGCACGCTTTGGGATGAAATAATACATCATGCCCAAAAACCCGGCAGTCAGGAAAAATCCGACGGCATTGTGCCCGTACCACCACTGGATCATGGCACTCTGCACCCCGCCGAAAATATTATAACTGTGCGGGCTGAGGATGCTTACCGGGATGGCAATATTGTTGCCAAGATGGAGAACAGCCACCGTCACGATAAAGGACAGATAGAACCAGTTGGCCACATAAATATGTGGCTCTTTCCTTTTGATAAGGGTCATCATAAAAACAAGGAGATAAACAACCCATACAATCGTCAGCCACAGATCGGCGTACCATTCCGGCTCGGCATATTCTTTCCCTTGCGTAATGCCAAACAGATACCCAAGCCCCGCCATCAGGATGAATGCCTGATACCCGAGAAACGTAAACATCGCCAGCTTGTCATTCCAGAGCCGAACAGCACAGGTACGCTGGACGATATAATAGCTGGTGGCAAACAGCGCGTTCCCGCCAAAGGCGAAAATCACGGCCGACGTATGAAGGGGGCGAAGCCGCCCGAATGTCAGGTACGGCTCTATATTCAGCCATGGAAAAGCCATCTGGAGAGCGATAATCAACCCGACCGCAAACCCCGCGATCCCCCAGAAAATCGTTGCCAGTGTGAATAATTTGACGATTTCGTCATTATAGACAGGCTTTTCGGATACTGAATTCATTTATGTCCCCTCGTTCCCCGCCGAAGAATCGGCTGAAATTAAACGTAAGAGATCATAAGGTCTTGGAATAACGCCGCCTTGACCAAGGTCAAGTGGGGCTAATTGTCACAAGGAAAAACATTGGAACAGGCGGTGCAGGTATAGCGGACAAGCCTGCCTAGATCGCTGATTTCAACGGTAGAACCGCGAATATGTAATCCAGCCTCTTTTTGCAACTTGGCCAGGGAACGCGAAAATGTCTCCGGCGTCATACCAAGCCGCGCCGCAATCAGGGATTTTTCCCACGGAAGATGCAAGACAACCGTATTGCCCTCGCTTTCCTTGCACAGTCTCAACAAAAAACATCCAATCCTCTGCGCCGCGTTCTGAACCGCCCGCAATTCGATTTCCTTGTCCCTGACTAGACCCTTTCCCGAGATATGCCGCAAAAGCGCAAGGGAAAACTCGCTATTGTCCTGAGACTCTTTCTCTAAAATTCCCAAGGGAAACGCCATAATGCTGGCGGCCTCGATCACTTCCGCGCCATAGGCATATGTCCCGTTTTCAAACGCGGCAGTCTCCCCAAACAACGATCCTTGCGGCAGGACATCCATAATTGCTTCTGCGCCATCGAGCGTTTCGCGGAAAAGCTTGATCCATCCCTTCTGCACAAAATAAAACCACGTGGCCTCGTCCTCGTGCATGAAAATAATATGACCCTTTGGAAAGGCATGAACGCGGGACTCACGCTTTAAAGTCTCCCGCGTGGCGGGACGAAGCGCGGCAAACAGGTCAAGAACCGCAAATGGATCCAGCACCCCCGGCTTTACCGAAGCATTTTCGCAACTTTTTTTCGCTTCCATCGCCATATCAATAATTGATCATTATCAAGTTAATAAAACTGGATCACTATAATAATGGAAGCCATGGATTCCAACATAAAAGAAAACATCCTGCGCCTTGATAGACCCGCGCCGCGCTATACCAGCTATCCGACCGCCCCCCATTTCAGGCAGGAAACAGGGGGAAATACCTCTAAAATATGGCTAGAATCGCTTCCCCGGAACAGCAGCCTGTCCCTTTATATTCATATGCCGTTCTGCCCAAAACTCTGCTGGTTTTGCGGTTGCCATACAAAAATAACCAAACGGTACGCCCCGGTTGAAGACTATCTCCACTTGCTCTTGCGTGAAATTGACATTCTCACTGCCTTTGGCAGGCGAGATTTCACAATTTCCCACATTCATTTTGGCGGCGGATCGCCTACCATTCTCCGATCCTGCGATTTTGCCCTGCTGATGGATAAAATCCGGGATTCGTTTGACATCGCGGATAATGCGGAAATCGCCGTCGAAATCGACCCCCGCCAGATGAGCGAGGCAAAGGCCGCCGCCTACGCTAAATCAGGCGTCACCCGCGCCAGCCTCGGGATTCAGGATTTCAACCAGAAAGTCCTCGAATCCGTCAACAGAGCGCAACCGTTCTACGCCAGTTATGAAACGATCCAGCTTCTGCGCGATTACGGCATCTCCGGTATCAATATCGATCTGATGTATGGCCTGCCGCACCAGACGGCGGACACCATGAAGGAAGCGGCAGAAAATGTGCTCCTGTTAAACCCTGATCGCCTCTCCCTGTTTGGCTACGCGCATGTTCCGTGGATGAAAAAGCATATGCGCCTGATCCCCGAACAAGCCCTGCCCAACCCAGCGGCGCGCCTCGATCTGTTCGATATCGCAGCGAATATATTCCAGACATCCGGCTATGCGCCCATCGGCATAGACCATTTTGCAAAACCCGGCGATTCCCTTGTCAAAGCTAAAGACAGCGGAACCCTGCACCGGAATTTTCAAGGCTACACCACCGATAACGCTACTGCCCTCATCGGGATCGGTGCGTCGGCCATAAGCCGCTTTCCGCAAGGCTTCACGCAAAACAGCGTCCAGATGCCCGCCTATAGGGAGCATATCCTTGCGGAAACGCTCGCCACCGAAAAAACCTGCCCTTTGAGCGACGAAGACAGGCTGCGGGAAGAGGTCATCCAATCCATCATGTGTACCCTCGCCGCCGATACCGCCGCCATCTGTGAGAAAAACGGATATGCGCGGGATTATTTCACATGGGAAATCGGAACGCTTCAACCTTTAAAAGACTCCGGGCTTTTGGATTACGACGATGCGGGCAACATCAATGTCCTCGTGCCGCACGCGGCGCGCCTTGCCTGCATCGCATTCGATGCCTATCTCAAGCAAAACGAAACGGCCAAACACGTCACCACGACATAAAAAAAGAGCCTCAATTCAAGAGGCTCTTTCTTCTTTGTTTCTTCCAGACCCGATTTAGAATCTGTAGGCAACGCCTGTGCCGATAATCCATGGATCAAGTTCGACTTCACCGGTTACTGTGCCGCCGTTCACCTTGGCATCAACATCGACATAAACTTTTTTCACGTCAAAGTTCACGCCCCAGTTATCGTTCAGCCAGTAATCAGCTCCGGCCTGCAACGCCCAGCCAAAACTTCCGTCCACTTCCAGATCGGTGACGCTCGCGCCGTTATCCTCGGCATAGGGAAGCGTATAGTTTACCCCTGCGCCGACATACGGACTAAACTGCTTGTCCGGGCAGAAGTGATATTGCAGCGTCAAGGTCGGCGGCAAAACCCAAGTGCTTCCCAGATCGAGATCGCCCAAGGTCGATCCCTTCAGCTTCACGTCATGGGGCGATGTGGCCAGAATCAATTCCGCCGCAATATTGTCCGTGAAGAAATAAGAAATATCGAATTCCGGAACAACCGCATTTTGTGCGTCCGGCTCGCCGCCGATTGTTGTGTGGCCGCCATCATCGGGCAACACCGCAATCCCGCGCAGACGAAACTCCCACGGCCCGTGCGAAGACATGCCATCCTGTGCAAACGCCATGGCTGGAAAAGCCATCTGCGCCGCTACCGCTCCGAGTACAATTTTTTTAATCATGGTTTGATTCTCCTTTAAATGACCTGCACGCAGGATTAAAGGAAAAACCGGACGGATAACTTGACTTCAATCAATTTGAAACGGGAAAAGGACTAAAAAACGACCTTACCGGTCACGGCCTGAAGCTTTGCCTTCGTCATCGACAGGCGGCGTTGAACGCGGGATTTCTCGATTCCCTCGGCGGCGGTCAAATCCTCGGTCAGGTTTTTAATGTCCTGCTCTAGATCGGCCTGATTTAAATTGGCGACATCTACCGCATCCTCGGCGAGGATGGTGCAATTCACCCCGGTCACATCGGCGAAACCACCAGCGATAAAAATTTTCTGCGGCTCTGCGCCCTTCTGACGGTACAGTTTCACAACGCCGGGCTGTAGCGAGACAACCAGCGATGTATGATCCGCCCCAATCCCAAACTCCCCTTCCTCACCGGGAAGGACAGCATGATACACAGGCTCCGACACCAGCTTTTCTTCCGGGGAGACGAGTTCAAATTGAATTACGGGGTCTGTCATGTTCATTTCCTTTTTAAACTATTTCACAGGGCAGCTATAGGCTTCGGCCTGTATCCATGTTCTCAAACTGTTACTCGTTCCTTCTGAAACCACAAAAGCATTTCCACCCATTAAGGCGACCTGATTTCTGAGATTGCTCAAGGCGCCCTTTTTATCGTCCACAATATCAAACCCATTTCCTTCGGACGAATCCAGAACACCCAAAAATTTACACTTTGATGCCCCGCCCGCAGTGATCTTGCGAACCATGCGCCCCTCATCCGTAAGCTGGGTCGCGCAGGCGCACAAAAAAACACAGGACAGCAAAACAAGTATTCTTAACATCCTGCCCCCTCACCCGGCCTCAATTCGTTGAGGCTACCCTCTCCCTGAAGGGAGAGGGATTAAAAGAGTTAAGCCGCTTCCGCCGCCATTTTCTTGGCCTTTGCCACGACTTCGTCGATGCCGCCAACCATGTAGAATGCCGATTCCGGCAGGTGGTCGTATTCACCTTCAACAATCGCCTTAAAGCCCTTGATCGTGTCGGGCAGGCTTGCGAACACACCGGGTGTGCCGGTAAACACTTCGGCCACGTGAAACGGCTGTGAGAGGAAACGCTGGATTTTCCGCGCACGGGAAACCGTCAACTTGTCTTCTTCCGACAATTCATCCATGCCCAAAATGGCGATGATGTCCTGAAGTGCCTTATAGCTTTGCAGCGTCCGTTGAACCGCCGTTGCCACGTTGTAGTGCTCCTCGCCGATGATGCGGGGGTCAAGAATACGCGACGTGGAATCTAACGGGTCAACCGCCGGGTAAATCCCTTGCTCCGCGATCTGGCGCGACAGAACGGTCGTCGCGTCAAGGTGCGAGAAGGTCGTGGCCGGTGCGGGGTCGGTTAGATCGTCGGCAGGAACGTAAACGGCCTGAACCGATGTGATCGAACCCTTGTTGGTGGAGGTAATCCGCTCCTGCATCGCGCCCATTTCAGTGGCGAGGGTTGGCTGATACCCCACGGCGGAAGGAATACGACCCAAGAGAGCCGACACTTCAGAACCTGCCTGCGTAAAGCGGAAAATGTTATCGAGGAAGAACAGAACATCCTGTCCCTCTTCGTCGCGGAAATATTCCGCCATGGTCAAGGCCGACAGGGCAACCCGCGCACGCGCACCGGGTGGCTCGTTCATCTGGCCGTACACGAGGGCGGCTTTCGATCCTGTATGGTCGTGCTTTTTGATAACGCCCGATTCCATCATTTCGTGATACAGGTCGTTTCCTTCGCGGGTACGCTCGCCCACACCACCGAACACCGACACGCCGCCGTGCGCCTTGGCGATGTTGTTAATCAATTCCATGATCGTCACGGTCTTGCCCACGCCCGCGCCGCCGAACAAACCGATTTTACCGCCCTTCGCATAGGGGCAGAGCAAGTCGATAACTTTAATCCCGGTAATCAGCTGCTCCGTTTCTGTCGCTTGCTCGTCAAAGGACGGCGCATCGCGGTGAATCGGCCAGCGCGCTTTTGTTTTCACTTCCGGACCTTCGTCGATGACGTTGCCGATAACATCCATGATACGGCCAAGAACCTCCGGCCCAACCGGAACGGTGATGGCATTGCCTGTATCGATGACTTCCGCGCCGCGGGTCATTCCGTCGGTCATGTCCATGGCGATGCAGCGCACGGTGTTCTCACCAAGATGCTGCGCGACCTCGAGGATCAGTTTTTGCCCGTTATTCGTGGTTTCCAGCGCGTTCAAAATCGCGGGAACATTCCCTTCCTCGAACTGAACGTCGAGAACGGCGCCGAGAACCTGCGTTACCCTGCCTTTTGCTCCTGCGGAACCTTGCGTTTTTGTAGTCGTTGCCATTTTTATTTCTCCTCTTTCTTGGTATCAGATGTCGATTGTTGATTGTGTTTAAATTCTTCCTTCGCCGCCTCAAGCGTTTTTTTGTACTGAGGATGTTGAATCAGTTTTTCAAAAACCGCGTCGGCAAGATCCGATCCCGCTTTGCTGTCGCTTGGGTAATGAAGCCCTGCGACTTCGCGGCGGTGCGCGACGTCCCGCGCATATTGCTCGTACGATTCTTTATTGGCTGGATCTATCTCGGTTAAAATCCGCGCCGCCATTCGCGCTTGCGTGCCATGCCCCGAAGGATATGCCGCATGTTTTGGAACCGGAATCACCGTGGTCAATTCAGGCTCAAGCTGGGTCGGGCGGGCACGGCCATAATATTTTTTTGCCTTCATCAGGAAAAAATCGACTTCCCGAACGCCCAAGGTTACAGCCTCTTTCATTTTTGTGCCCTTCGGGCTGAACATTGGGTCGAACCGGCCGATATTCTCGGCGATAATTTTTTCAACCTCGCCGGAGGTGCGTGCCTCAGCCTGATATTTTAAAAGAAGATCAAGCTCTGCCCGTGTTTCGGTGCTGTCATTCGCGGGCGGCGGCATCACGATGATGTCTTCCGTCTTGGAGAGGTAATAAGGCCCCAACTCAATCATCTGGAGTAATCTCGGGTCCCAGTCCTCGATCTTGTATTTAATGTCGTTGATAGTGTTTTTTTCTTCCTCGGCCGACAGAGGAAAAGACAAGGCAAAGGAACCGGCGAGAATAATCGCCGAAAAAACCATCGCCATCATCCGCAGTCTGGTCATCACAACGCCTCTGCACCCGAGATAATCTCGATCAGCTCCTTGGTGATATAGGCCTGACGGGCGCGGTTATAACGGAGCGTCAATTTGTTAATCATGTCGCCAGCGTTGCGCGTTGCGCTGTCCATCGCCGTCATCCGCGCCGCCTGTTCGCCGGCCGCAGAATCAAGAAGCGCCCGGAAAATCTGCACGCCAATATTACGGGGGAGTAAGCTGGCCAAAATCTGTTCTTCTTCCGGCTCGAAATCATAGGGAGAAATTGGCCCCTTGGGCGTTTCTTCCGATTTTTTCGTCGCCGCGCCCGCTTCAGGCAGCTTGAAAGGAATAAGCTGCTGGCGTGATGGTTTTTGCACCAGGATAGAACCAAATTCGTTATACACCAGCGTGCAAATATCAAATTCCCCGGCGTTGAATTTGTCGAGCACAAGCTCCGTCACCTTGTTCGCCTCGGAAAAATCAACGCGCGTTTTGCCCGTGATCCCGGTGAAGCTTTGGGCGATGCGCCCCCTGAATTCGCGCTGCAGCAGATCACGCGCTTTACGCCCGGCGCAGATAACCGAAACATCTTTACCCGCCGCCAGCAAATCGCGGATCATCCGCCGCGCTTCTTTAACCACATTGGCGTTAAATCCGCCGCACAGCCCGCGATCCGCCGACACAACCACAACCAAATGACGTTGATCCGATCCCGTTCCGGCGAGAAGTTTCGAGCTTCCCGGTCCAACGATCACATTGCGCGCCACACGCCCCAGCATATCGGCCATCGCCGTTGCATAAGGCTGACTGGCCTCGGCCTGCTCCTGTGCCCGGCGAAGCTTCGACGCCGCCACCATCTTCATGGCGGAGGTGATCTTCCGGGTCGATTTGACCGATTTAATTCGGTCGCGGTAATCGCGTAAACTGGGCATGTTTTACTACGCCGCCTTTTTGATGTTGGCCGAGAAGCTCTTTGTAAACGCCTCGAGGAACTCCTTCATCTTCGCCTGCGTCGCATCGGACAAGGCTTGCTCGCTGCGGATGGTTTGCAGGATGTCCTTGCCGCTCGCACGCGCCTGCTCCAGCAAGCGCGCCTCATATTCATTGACCTTATCCGCAGGAACGCTGTCAAGATAACCACGAGTACCCGCGAAAATAACGAATACCTGCTCCTCGATCGGCATCGGCGAATATTGCGGCTGCTTCAAAAGCTGCGTCAAACGCACACCGCGCGCCAGCAATTTCTGTGTTGTCGCGTCGAGGTCGGACGCAAACTGCGCGAACGCCTCCATCTCGCGGTATTGTGCGAGTTCGAGTTTAATCGTTCCGGCAACTTGTTTCATCGCTTTGATCTGCGCGGCGGAACCGACACGAGATACCGACAGGCCAACGTTAATCGCCGGGCGGATACCTTTAAAGAACAAACCGGTCTCAAGGAAAATCTGACCGTCCGTAATCGAAATAACGTTCGTTGGAATATAGGCGGATACGTCCCCGGCCTGCGTTTCAATAATCGGCAGCGCCGTTAGTGATCCCGAACCATGGCTTTCGCCGAGCTTCGCCGCACGCTCCAACAGGCGCGAGTGGATGTAAAACACGTCGCCCGGATAGGCTTCGCGGCCCGGCGGACGGCGCAAGAGCAAGGACATCTGGCGATACGCAACAGCCTGCTTCGACAAATCGTCGTAAATGCAAAGCGCGTGCAGTCCGTTATCGCGGAAATATTCACCCATCGCGCAGCCCGTATAGGGCGCGAGGAACTGCATCGGCGCGGGGTCGGAGGCGGTCGCCGCAACGATGATGGTGTATTCCATCGCGCCTTGCTCCTCCAATTCCTTGACCAACTGCGCTACAGTCGAACGCTTCTGGCCGATACAAACATAGATACAGTAAAGATGTTTTTTCGGATCGGGATCGCTGTTGACGTTTTTCTGGTTGATGATCGCATCGAGCGCAACGGCGGTTTTCCCCGTCTGGCGGTCACCGATGATAAGTTCACGCTGGCCACGACCAACTGGAACCAGCGCATCAATCGCCTTCAAGCCTGTCTGCATGGGCTCGTGCACCGATTTACGCGGAATAATGCCGGGAGCTTTCAATTCAACGCGGCTTGTCTTTTTTGCCTTGAGCGGCCCCTTGCCATCGATCGGATTACCAAGACCGTCAACCACCCGGCCAAGCAATTCCTTACCGACAGGAACTTCGACGATTTGTCCGGTACGCTTAACAATGTCGCCTTCTTTGATGTCGCGGTCAGAGCCGAAAATAACGATACCGACATTGTCGATCTCGAGGTTCAGCGCCATGCCTTTGATGCCGCCCGGAAATTCGACCATCTCCCCAGCCTGGACATTATCAAGGCCATACACGCGGGCGACACCGTCGCCGACGCTCAAAACCTGACCGATTTCGGCCACGTCCGCCTGCGCGCCGAATTCGGCGATCTGCTTTTTCAGGATGTCGGATATTTCTGCTGCACGTATTTCCATGGTTTAACCTACCTCTTTCACAGTTTGAATGTTTTGATTGGATTGTTTACCCATCGCCGCCTTCAGCCTCTCCAGCTTGCGGGCGACCGAATCATCGATCATTTTAGAGCCGACCGTCACAATCATGCCCCCTAAAATACCCGGCTCGACCTTTGCCTTAATTGCAACATCGCAACCTAAACTCTTGGACAGAGCGCGTTGCAACGCCTCTTTCTGCGTCGCGCTCATATCCTGCGCGGTCTGAACCTCGGCGATCACCTCGCCCCGGCGGCGGGAGCTTTCGGCATGAACCGCCTCAATAATCGCCTCGACAGCCGCCAAACGGCGATTCTTAACCAGAACGCCCAGAAAATTGCGGGTCAATGGATCGAACTTCGCCGACGCCGCCACCGACTGGATAGCCGCATCCTGCCTATTACGGCTGAATAACGGGGAGCGCACAACAGAGGAAAGATCAGGCGACGCCGCAATCATGGCGGAAAATTCGGAAAGATCACGCTCAATCTGCTGAATTTTACCGGATTCCGAAGCCAGCTCCATCAAAGCGAGCGCATAACGCGAGGTCACAGCATTCGAAGCTCTGGCTGCAGACATTCAAAAAGCCCTTTTCCCGGCAAAAGTTTAAAGTCTTAAATCTGGCGTGGATTTAGCACACTCAAAACGTACTGACAAGTGCTTTAAATATAATGTTTTCGATTACTCCGTGGGTATTTTTATGCACGCTATTCTCATGGCAACAAGACCATGCCAAAATCAATCAAACTCCTTAATGAAACTGGAAGAATCGATGACCAATCTCCGCCTGACCCTTTTATTGTTCTCCGTTATCATTATCGAAGGGTATGTCGTTCTTGCGACCGAGCTTCTGGCCATCCGGGAAATGGTTCCGTTTGTTGGAAGCGGTACCGATACAGTTTCTATAATAATTGCTGCCGTCCTAATGCCCCTTGCGTTTGGTTATTATAATGGCGGCCATTTCAGACCCTTCAAACGTCATGGCATCTATATAGGAATCCGCACCAAGCTGATCTTGAACATCCTCATATCCATGGCGATCCTGACCGTCGGCCTCTCTTATGCCCTGATGAAGGTGTTTTTTAAAACCCTGATCGATACGGGCATCACCGACCATCTTCTTATCACGGCGATTTTCTCCGTGACATTCCTTGTCACACCCGTTTACCTGCTCGGCCAGACCATTCCCCTCCTCAGCAATTATTTCAACAAGGAAAGCCTGTCGAAAATCACGGGGCGCATGCTGTTCTTCTCGACGATGGGATCCTTTATGGGGGCGGTATTCTCGACGCTGGTTTTGATGTCCACTGTCGGCGTTCACAATACGGTGTCTTTCAGCATCGTTTTGCTCGCTATTCTCGTTGTGATGCTTGCCAAGAAGAAAACCTCGAAAGCCGCGCTTGGCGCGTGCGCCATGGCCATCGCCGCAATGCTGATGAATTCACACACGGTCATGCGTTCATTCAAAATCATCGACAATAATAAGTACAATACCGTTATGGTTTATCCCGATCATCTGGGCAATATCCACATGACCCTTAATCATATGGGTTCATCAATGTATAACCCGCAAACCGGCGCAAAACACGATTACATCCAGTTTCTGGAAGATCAGGTCATCGGGCAAGATACCAGCGACCCCAGAGATATTCTTGTCATCGGAGCCGGAGCCTTTACCTTCGGACTGGAAGACACCTACAACAAGTATGAATATGTCGATATCGACGGCAGCCTCAAGGAAATCGCCGAGGACCACGTTCTGAAACAAAAACTATCCGAAAACAAGAAATTCACGCCGATAGAGGCTCGATCCTTCCTCATGGGCACGGATAAAAAATATGACGTCATTATTCTGGATGCCTATCTCGGGGGCTTCACAGTTCCCGAACATCTCGTGACGCAGGAATTTTACAAGCAGGTCAGCGATCACCTGAAAGACGATGGGATCGTCGGCATCAACCTGATCGCCTCCGCAAGTTTTTCAACTCCCATGAGCCGCCATATGGACAATACGATTCGCAGCGTATTCCCGTTTATATCGCGGCATGCCGTCGGCGGGGATTACCAATTATCAATCGATGATCCACACCTGCTCGAAAACGTCATCTACCTTTACAAAAGACATCCCGGAGAAAAACCGAACGAAATCTACACCGACAATCGCAACCGGATTTTCTACGATAAACCGCGCCAAGGGGGAAACTAATACCAGTGCCAGCCAAAAAATGAATGATCAGAAGTCTCGTAAAACGCGGCCAGACATTTAAACAAAAGAAGATGGCCAACATAAATCTCAAGAGAACGCCGCCCCGTCACTCTTAAAACCGCCTTGATCCACCCCGGACAAGTCCGCTCGAACTGCCCGGAAAAGACAACGGGCTTGAAATAATAAAGCGCAAAGAAAACAACCCCGATAGCCAACAAAGTAAAATGCGCCTGAGATGAAGAAAAATCGAACGTCGCGTAGGCAAATAAAAAATACGACAAGAAAACAAAACTTGCAAAATACACCTCAGCGGAAACCGGATTCCCATCGACCCTCCGGCGCGCCATATACCCGTAAAGCGCAACAAGAAAACCGATGCTCCCATAATCCATAAAAAATGCGGTCACAAGAGAGCCTGTAAATAATATCGCTGAAACGGCGATCATCCTCCCATAATCCGACAACATGTAAACGGCGACTTTATCAATGAGAGGCCGGATAAATACAAACAGGATAAGAATATTGGCCGGAAAAATATTTCCGCCAAAAAGAAAACTTGCCACGACAAGAAGAGAGGCTCCAACCCACAAGGGGGGCGACAAATCGCGGCTTTTAGCAAAACCGATCAAGAACAACCACACGGGTGCCGACAACCGCCCCACCGCCCGCCACCACATATCATCGGGATAAAAATACGCACCCAGATGATCGACGATCATCGTCGCAACAGCAAAAAACTTCAAAAAATCATACGAAGTGATCTGCGCCGGAATATTCTTTTTCAAAGCTAATAAACTGTTCATACACCTATTATGCTAAAAAAAACTCTGCGGGTCGATGTCTATTTGAACGCGCACGGAAGATGGGATTTTCAACTGCCCCACCCATTCCGATATTTTTTTCTGGATATTGACGGCCTTGTCGACGCGCACCAGCAGCCTGTAACGATATTTTCCGCGCAACCGGGCAAAGGGCGCGGGCGCAGGGCCAAGCGTTTGAACCCCCTCCCCTTGCGGTGCAATACGGCCTAATTCCTTGGCAACACCAATCACCGCGCCCTCCTCCCGGCCTGACACGATAATCCCGGCAAGGCGGCTGTAGGGCGGCATATGCGCCGATTCCCTCTCATGCGCTTCGGCCTCCAGAAACCCGTCTCGCGCCTCCTGCGCCAACGCCTTCATAATTTTATGCTCGGGCATGAAGGTTTGCAGGAATACGGTTCCTTTTTTCTCCTCGCGTCCCGCCCGCCCGGATACCTGATGCAGCATTTGATAGGTACGCTCCGCCGCCCGCAATTCCCCGCCATTCAGCCCCAGATCGGCATCAATCACGCCCACCAGCGTCAAATTCGGGAAATGGTGACCCTTGGCGATGATCTGCGTACCGACGATCACATCCACTTTTTTCTGGTGAATATCATCCAACATCGCTTTCAGTTTTTCATGCGTGTCCGCCGTATCGCTGGCCATCAATACCGTGCGCGCCTCCGGGAAAAATTCCTTCACCTCCTCGATGATGCGCTCGACGCCGGGACCGCAAACCGCAAGACAATCGACATCGCCGCATTCCGGACAATTTTTCGGCGGCTTTGTATAATAGCCGCAGTGGTGGCACTGGAGCCGCCCGCCGCCTTTATGCTCGACCAGCCACGCCGTGCAGCGCGGACAATTCAGCCGATGCCCGCATGTCCGACAGAGCGTCAAAGGTGCATACCCCCGGCGATTGAGAAACAGCAAAACCTGTTCCCCGGCCTGTACGGTATCGACAATCGCCGTCCTTAAGGTTGGCGCGATAAAATTCTGACGCTCCGGCTTATCAACGCGCAAGTCGATGATTTTTACTTCCGGCAACCGTGCTCCGCCGAAACGATCAGGCAGATGCAGATGCTCATACCGGCCACCCCACGCATTATGCACCGTCTCCAATGATGGCGTCGCGGACACGAGAACCGCGGGAATATTCCCAAGCCGCGCCCGCACCACCGCCATATCACGGGCGTTATAGATGATGCCTTCCTCTTGTTTATAGGCCGGGTCGTGTTCTTCATCGACGACGATCAACCCCAAATCCTGATACGGCAGGAACAACGCCGACCGCGCCCCGACGACAACTTTCGATTCCCCTTCCGCCACACCGCGCCACGTTGTTTTACGCTGCCCCGGCGACAACCCCGAATGCCACAGCGCGGGGGCGCAGCCAAACCGCGCCTTGAACCGATCCAAAAACGCATTCGACAGCGCAATCTCGGGCAATAAAATTAAAACCTGCTTACCCCCTTTCAACGCCGCCGCCACCGCCTCGAAATAAACCTCGGTCTTGCCCGACCCCGTCACACCATCGAGAAGCGAAACCTTAAACCCTTTTTCCTTGCACAATGTCTCGGCGACCGCTTTTTGATCCGGCGATAAATCCGCCCCTTTTTTATTCACATCCGGAGTCCGGCACGGCGCGGCGGAGCGAATCTCCACCGCCGACAGCAATCCCTTTTTCGCCATGGTTTTAATCATCGATGCCGAACACCCGGCCAACTCCGCAATCTCCGATGCCCGGCGAGGAAGGCCATCGGCGAGAAGATCTAGGATTTTTTGATACTGAGAAGAAACTCCCTCCCCCTGATGGGGGGAGAGGGCTATTTTATACGCCGTTACCCCCTTCGGCTTTTCCAACGCCCTAGGGGCGCTCAAGGACATTTTC
Organism: Alphaproteobacteria bacterium; assembly: GCA_049653045.1. Classification (GTDB taxonomy): domain Bacteria; phylum Pseudomonadota; class Alphaproteobacteria; order Micavibrionales; family Micavibrionaceae; genus UBA7657. Next base: position 4,932 of record JBASFN010000047.1, on the reverse strand, counting down.
AACACCGCGCCGCGATCATTCATCGTATAGGCCGCCACCCAATCGATGAATTTCCGGTGAACCTCCGGCATCGGCGGTAAATCATATCTGGAAAGAACGGATTTTAATTTTTCGGCGGCGACCTTGCCTTCGCCTGCACCCCACGCCACACCGGGAATCTCGCGCTTGCCCAAGGGCACACAGACATAGTCCCCCGGCTCCGCCCCCAGCCCTTCCGGCACGGCATAGTCATAGGCCTTGTCCACCGGATAGGGGACTAAAACAGCAATACGATTCGTCATAGCCCCAGATTAAACGGCTTCAACCATTTTCAAAACGTCAAACGCACACCCCCAGGACATCGTATATCCCGCGCCGCCATGTCCGTAATTATGGATGACCGGAATGCCGCTTTTCAAAATCTCTTTTTCCAGCCGCACCAATGGCCTGCCGGGGCGCAAGCCCACCCGCACATCCACGACCTCCGCCCCTTGAAAGCGGGGATCAGTCTCCGCCGCCCACTCCAGAATCCGCGCTGTCAAAGCATTATCCGACTCCATAGCCCAATTCCCCGGCTCCAGAGACCCGCCCAGAATACACACATCGCCCCTCGGGTAAATATAATTGAAACTGTCCATCGTGACGTAATACGCCCGAACACCGGGATTACGCACCAGAACAACCTGCCCCCGCGCCGGAGAGACATTCTCATCCCCCGTCAACGCGCCACCATAAACACCCGTACAATGAATCAGCACATCATAATCCCCCGCAATCGACTCAAAATCAGTAACGGTTTTTTCAAGATAAACCCCGCCCCGTTCTTGAAAATCCGCCAGCAACCGGGGGAAATACCGATCAACGTCTATATGAATGATCCGCGCATAAATCCCGGATTGATTGCCATAGGGTGCGCCCCCCGGCTCCAGAACCCGCGCCTGCTCCAAAGCCCCCATCCAGCTTGGAGCCTCGCAGGTTTGATGTTTTGAACATCTGTACCAATCCACCCACGACAACCCATATTCCGTATCAGGCATCAAGGCTTTCAACCGCTCATTCGTTGCCATGAACCAGCCCACCACGCGCTCGCTGTCCTCGATATAGGTCGGATAAGACATCGCCGCCGCCGCATACGACGTGGTTTTTGGGAACGGATCGCGGCTAAGAATCGTTATCTCGTGCCCGGACTCCGCCAGCACAACGCCGGTCGTCACCCCGATAATCCCACCGCCGATAATTCCGACCTTCATAGCCATACTTTCATAGCTTGAACCCGCCCTAACAAAACCTTATAAGATTTTAAACCGTTAGCATCTTGAAAAAGGGTAAACCATGAAATTCTTCGTCGACACCGCCGATATTAACGAAATCAAAGACCTTGCCGCCACGGGGCTGATCGACGGGGTCACGACCAACCCTACCCTCATCGCCAAATCCGGCAAGAGTTTCATACCCTTGATCGAGGAAATTTGCAGCGTGGTTAAAGGCCCGGTGAGCGCCGAAGTTGCCGCGACCGATTACCCCACCATGATTAAAGAGGGCAAAAAACTGGCTTCAATCGCCGACAACGTGGCCGTGAAAGTCCCCCTCACCCCCGACGGCCTCAAGGTCTGTAAGGAACTCACCGACGCCGGGACAATGGTAAACGTGACGTTGTGTTTTTCGGCGGCGCAGGCGATTTTGGCCGCGAAAGCCGGAGCAACCTTTATCTCACCCTTTGTCGGGCGGTTGGATGACATCGGTGCCGACGGCCTCACCCTCATCCAAGACATCGTGACCATCTATTCCAACTACGACTATTTCGATACGCAAGTCCTCGTAGCGTCCGTCCGCAACCCCGTCCACATCGTCGAATCCGCCAAGATGGGCGCGCATGTGATGACCGGCCCGGCCTCGGTCATCAAACAACTCTACAACCACCCCCTAACCGACAAAGGCCTCGCCGCCTTCATCGCCGACTGGGCAAAAACGGGACAGAGCATTCTTTAAAATAAAAAATAGTTCACGCAAAGCTTGCATAAGAAAATGCAAGGATCGCAGGGATTTTATTTATAAAAATAAGAACCTTTGAGTTCTTTGCGAATACCTTGCGGACTTTGCGTGAACGATAAGCAAAATGATCGGGATGACGACCCATCCATATTCATGCTACACTCCACCCATGACTGACTCGCCCCTGCCCCAAGCCAAAGAAACACCCGCCATGAGCACTGCAGAGACCACCGCAGACGATGTAATCGGCTTCCTGCGCCGCAACCCGAAATTCCTCCAGCAAAACCCCGAGGCGCTCGAACTCCTCGTGCCGCCGAAAACCGAGAACGGCAAGGGCGTCGCCGACTTCCAGAATTTCATGATCCAGCGCCTCAAGGACGACAAGCAAAAAGCCGTCAGCGTCACGCAGGAAATCGTCGAGAACAGCCGCGCCAACATGAACAACCAACAGCGCGTCCACAAGGCCGTGCTGCGCCTCTTGGAGGCCACAAGCTTCGACGACTTCATCCAGACCATCACCGCCGATCTCTCCCCCCTCCTCGACGTGGATATTTCCGTTTTGGTCGTGGAATCAAACGGGCGAGAAATCCCCCATGTTCTCACCTCCGGCATCCGCATGGTTCCGGGCGGCACGATCGACAAATGGATGCGCGGCAAAAACGTGCTGCTTCAGGATAATATTTCGGGGATTGAGGCCATCTATGGCGGCGGCGCGCTCCTCGTCAAATCACAAATTTTGCTGCGCGTCGACATCTCCATGGACACGCCCCCGGCCATTCTCGCCTTCGGCAGCCGCGATCCAAGCATGTTCATGGATGGCCAAGCCACCGACCAGATTCTCTTCCTCGCCCGCGTCATCGAACGCTGTTTCCGGTCATGGCTGACGATCCCGGCTTGATCCCCTGCGCCCCCGACCTCGCCGACAAACTCACGGCATGGCACGATTACCTGCGTTCCGAGAAAAACGTCTCGCGCCATACGTTCCGCGCCTATAACGCCGACGTCATGCACTTCCTCAATTTCCTGAACGGGCATTTCGGCAAGCCGCCATCATTGAATGATCTCTCCGAAACCGGCATCCGCGATTTCCGGGCGTGGCTATCACGAAAAGCCATGGATGGAACATCAAATGCCTCCCGCGCCCGTTCGCTCTCCGGCATGAAAAATTTCCTCAGCTGGCTTGATAAACAGGGCATCATGCACAACGCGGCGCTCAAGGGCATCCGCAGCCCCAAACTCCCCCACAAAATCCCCCGCCCTTTGCACGAAATACAGGCGAGAAAAGTTTTAAACTCTGCCGAAGACATGGCCAAGGACGACGGCTGGACAGGAAAACGCGACCGCGCTTTGTTCACGTTGTTATATGGCTGCGGCCTGCGGATCGACGAGGCCTTATCATTGAATATCGGTGACTGGCTCCAGTCAGATTCCTTGCGCGTCACCGGAAAAGGCAGAAAAGAACGTGAAGTCCCCGTTCTGCCCCTCATTCACGAGGCCATCAAAAACTACCGCGCCGCCTGCCCCTTCCCCGAAGCACCGGAACGCCCCTTGTTCCTCGGCGAGAAAGGCCAACGCCTCAACCAGAACATCGCGCAGAAGGCCATGCGAACCATGCGCGGAGCCTTAGGCCTCCCCGAAACCGCAACGCCCCACGCCCTGCGCCACAGCTTCGCCACGCATCTTTTACAAAACGGCGCAAATTTGCGGGAGATTCAGGAACTGCTCGGCCATGCGTCCTTAAGCACCACGCAGCGTTATACGGAAATCAACGCCGAAGAACTCATCAAAATCCACAAGGCCGCCCACCCGAGCAACAAACACTAACCCCAAAAACACTTCGGGCGCGTGCATTGCTGCAAACGCCCGAAGAGATTCAACAAAAACTCAGAATAATCTACATGTACAAGGCACTGTACCCTGGCTTGGCATAAGATCCCTTACGCACCGGCATAGGTGGCTTAACTGCCTTAGTAAAAACCCGTCTCATTTTATTCTCCATTATCGTAGTGGTAGTTCAATGGAGAGGAGGAATACGCCTGTTACCAAGGGTTGAGTAGAAGTAAACCATCAACTCACCTATGCGAAAATGATATATCAAACGAAAACAGGCTCCGGTGAACCCACGAGAGCCTGCGCAATCTAAAGTTTAATTTATTAAAAAAATTAGCCTTGCTGTTGGGCCGGATGAACAAAAAATCCCATATAGACATTGTTATCCGTCGTAGCGGCGCGATTCACCAACTCCTCCTGAATTGTCGTTCCTTTGTATTGTTTTGCAATGTTTTCAAGCATTTGCTCTTGCTGTCCCGCGTGCGCATGGTCGAATTGGGGCTTGGTAGTCAGAGTATTGTTCTTCATAGAAAGTCCCTTCTTAATAAATTAAACAACTAGGCAGAGTCATACAAAATTACTCCTCTTTTGGGCAACAAAAAAATGGCCTGTTATACGAAATAAATTCCTTGGCAAACCAACGTGAATTTTGTTTAATGATGGAATCAGATCACACAAGCAAAATGCCTCCGTGCAGAAAGAATGCCTGCACCACATAAACTTCAGGCGTCCGTGATCCCACCGACGCCTGCGCTTAAGTCAAATATAAAGATAAAATTACTTCCCGATAATTAACTCGGGATGAGCCGCAACCTCAAGCCGAATTGCAGCGGTAATCCGCGCCTGCTCTTCTTGAGTCATCATCTTGACACCGCCACCCACATTGACAACGCCGCCCTTCTGCAGGCCGTCAGAATTGAATTGCTGTAGCCTTTGCGTATCATCCGACTTGTTATATTGATTTTGCATAACCAAACTCCTCCTTAAACTGTTCATATTTTTTTGTTATTGTATTCGTACAAAATTGCTCCCAATTCACACAACATAAAAAGCATTATTCTACAAAAAATAATGTGCTGCGCTGCGGTGGAATTTTTTATGCGCCCGCCTTTAAAAGGCACTAAATATGAA
>JBASFN010000046.1:0-10161 GCA_049653045.1 Alphaproteobacteria bacterium | reverse complement strand
GAACACAACTTCAAAAAACGCTCGCGCTACAAGGTTTGTGGCAGAGGGACGACATCCGCGCCATCTGGGCGGCGGGCGGCGGCAATCGCGCCCTGCATCTCGTCGACTCGATCAATTTCGAAGCCATGAAGCGCAAACCAAAAATCCTGGTGGGGTTCAGCGACGTCACCGCCCTCCTCAACGCCGTGACCGTAAACACCGGCATACCAACCTTCCACGGTCCCATTTTTAAAAACCTGCATAAATATAAACAACTCGCGCACATCCTCGACCTGCTCGCGGGAAAAAAGCCAGACTACCCTTGGGGAAAAACAAAAATCATCACACCCGGCAAGGCCGAAGGAAAATTATTCGGGGGAAATTTAAGCCTGTTTCAATATCTACCCCAAACCCTTCCCAGCGAATTCTGGAAGGGATCACTCCTTTTCCTTGAAGATTGCAACGAAGAATTCAGCCATATCGACCGAATGATGCTGCATTTGAAAAGAATGGGCGTGCTCAAAGATATTAACGGCCTGATCCTCGGCCAATTTACCGATATGAAAGATTCCGGACGCCCCTATGGATTTACGCTGGAAGATATTATCCGCGAACACACCGACGACCTAAATATCCCGGTCATAATGAATGCTCCATTCGGCCACGGCAAAGATCTCTACACATACCCGGTCGGCATCACCGCCCGCCTTGATACCGGAAAAAAATCATTGCATCTGCAGGAAAATATCTAAAATTAACCAAGAGTATTTTGCTGTTCTTCTATCTTTTCGAGTTGGCTTCGTAACGTCGCCTCTTCCGTCTGCAAAATGCCGATCGCAACCTGCGCTTTTCTACTCAAGCCCTCAACAGAATTAACATCCCCATAAAAATGATCCAGAGTGCCCCTCAAAAGGACATTCCCCCTGCTATAGGAATTCCACGCCGCAGAAATCTTGCTATCTTGTATTCTCAACTTTTTAAGAGAGGGAACTATATCCATCAATTCCAAATCATCTGGCAAATCATCAAAATTGACTTCTGACTTATCCGGTTTTGGTAAAACAGGAATCTCCAGCCCCGCCCAGACATCACGCAAATACTTTTGTTTCAACGTAAGTATTTCATAGCGACCAAAACCTGAAAGATCGGCATGCGTCTGCTTAACCTTCGCCTCCACCCCGAACTTTTCTATTTCATGGCGCAAGACTTCATGCGCCCCCAGAATACGCTCAATCTCCTCTGCCGAAGCACAAAGTGCCTCCACCGCTTCCTGCATGATGTCCGGCGCAAGCTCATATTCAACATTCAGTAATTCCCTGCGATCGTACTTTGCTACAGAAAATTTCTCCTGAAAATCCGAATAACGCGCCGGGTAAGCTTCCAATTCCGCTTGAAGGTTTTTCCTTAGATCACGCAACCTCTGCTGAGGATCAATGACAGGAGTCACTTTAACCGAAGGAGCCTCCATCGACTTTTCTACTACATGATTTTTCTCTTTATTACTTGAAGTATATTTTTTATATCTCTCCTCTGCCTGAAGAAAAATATTTATCAATAACTCCCCCTCGGCAGCACTTAAACCTTCTCTCTTAAAATCAAATTTCCTGATATTCTGCACAAATTCATTCATAAAAAAGCGTGCATATTCTTTACGCTTGCCAACATCATCGCCGCTCTGAAATCCTTGCTTGATCCTTTCCGCTAAAACATCATCCATCTTGAAAAACTTTTTAACGGCGACATCAAGGGACGAAAGCGTTGGTGTATGAACGGGCTTATACAAAAAATCCGATATGATTTTTGTCTGCCTGCCATAATGATTGAACTGCTCTTGAAATCTTTGCTCTTCCCGATTACGCACCACATGAACCACAGGAAGCAACCTGTCTGTTCCCAACTCCAAAGCCAAAATGTTCTTAGGTTTTGTAATATCAATCTCAGCAATATCGCACTCTACAATTTTCTTATTAGCAACATCTTCGTGGTAAGCGAGCAATGCGCCCAATATCTTTTCGTCCTTTCCAATCTGCTTGGCAATATCCTGATAATTGACATAGGCAAGGGTCTTGGAACGAAGATCAATCAAAAAAGCTTTTAAAGCAGACACAGTAAATCCTCCATAATTGCGCCAAAATCTTTTACAGAATAGAAATTTTTAAGTCAATTTTTTTATACTTAATGTAATAAATAATAACCCGAGCAGATTGCACAAATAAGAATTCCAACAAAATATATTAAACGCATCAAATACATGAAAAAAGAAAAACACAAAAATAATCATTAAATTTCAATATGTTACAATATTGGAAAAATTTAGTTGTTGAATTTTTGTCGATTTTCGGATAGCCTCAACCTCCTTAACTGAGCAGTAGCGATTATCTGACCTAGCAGACCCACGAATTCACAAAATTCGTGGAACAGTTTTGTCGTCTTTTCGCTCAAATTTTTTCTCTGACCGGCATACAACAAAACAAAAAAGGTATATGAAAAATGAAAAAGCCAGCCACAACAAAAGCCCCTATCGCCCAAAAAGCACCACAAGCCCCCAAAGCCAAAAAAGAACCGGCTGGCAATGATAATCTCGACTTCGCTAAGGGCGATGTCGTTGTATACCCCGTCCACGGCGTGGGTCAAATCGAGGGCATTGAAACGCATGTGATTGGCGGAACAGAGATTTCCCTTTATGCCATCAGCTTTGAAAAAGACCGTATGCGCTTGAAAATTCCAGTTGCAAAGGCACGCACTTGCGGCCTGCGTAAACTCAGCTCCGGCAATCGCCTGAAGGATGCGATGAAAACGCTTCAAGGTCGCTCACGCGTACGCCGCACCATGTGGAGCCGCCGCGCACAGGAATACGAAATGAAGATCAATTCGGGCGACCCTATTTCCATCGCCGAAGTTCTGCGCGACCTTAAACGCAGCAACGACGACGGAGAGCAATCCTACAGCGAGCGTCAGATTTACCAATCGGCTCTTGAAAGACTGGCTCGTGAAGTTGCCGCCGTCCAGAAAATCCCAGAGCTTAAGGCAACGGCAAAGCTGGAAACCATCCTCCTCGGAGCCGGCAAAAAGAAAGAAGCCGCCTGATTTTAAATAACATTCTCCAATGTTTGAAAAGGCCCCCACTACGGGGGTCTTTTTATTTTACAACATAACTACGATTTCTCCTTTCTATCCCCCTGATTTTAATGTATGATTTATTAGATTCTGGGAACTACTCCCTGAGTTGTCCACAAACTTACCCCCACCCTCAATATCCTCAGCAATGCACCAGACAACAAACGATTCAAGATTTGCCAGTATTGGCACGCCCCGGCGCATTTGGGCCGTATCGGCCATCCACAGCAACGCCGAAAAATTAACCCGCATCCACGATGCCCTGCACGAACACGTACGCCCCGGCGACCGGATTATCTATCATGGGAACTACACGGGCTATAATGACGACGCAGTTCATTGTATCGATGAAATTCTCGCTTTCCGCCGGATGGTTCTGTCCATCGACGGCATGATGTCGAGCGACATCATTTACCTAAAAGGCCAGCAGGAGGAAATGTGGCAAAAACTCCTGCAACTTCAATTCGCGCCCGACCCCTCAAATGTCCTCCTCTGGATGCTCGGCAACGGCCTAGCACCGACGCTTGCCAGCTACGGCATATCCGCGCATGACGGGATTGATGCCTGCCGCAGCGGTGTCATGGCTCTGACAAAATGGACGGCCAGCATCCGCAACGCGATCCGAAACAATCCCGGCCATGAGGCCTTTGGTGTCCACCATTCCCGCGCCGCGTACACCCACGAAACATCAGGCTATCCAATGCTGTTCGTACATGCGGGGCTGAATACGAAAAAACCCCTCGGCGATCAGGACGACCATTTCTGGTGGTCATCGGCCAGATTTAACGAAATCAGCGATGCCTACCTCCCGTTCCGTAAGGTTGTCCGGGGCTATGACCCCGCACGGGGCGGCATCAATATCAACTGCGTAACCGCCACGATTGATGGCGGCTGCGGCTTTGGCGGCTCGCTCGTCTGCGCTGGATTCAACGAAGGCGGCGAAGTCATTGATATGCTGGAATATTAACCCCTCAAAAAATTTTTCATTTTAAATCGATCCTTTTCCTGTGCTGCCCCGTATAAAGGGTGTAACGCCACAAGGAAGGAACATATATCCCATGGCACATATCGACGATCCTCGCACCCAAAGAGCAAACATGGATTATATCCGCCAGTCCATGGCGGAGCCGATGCTGGAAAAAGAACACGAACTCGCGCTTGCCCGTCGATGGAAAAAACAAGGCGACGAAAAAGCCCTGCATGAGCTTGTCACATCCTATACACGGCTGGTGGTATCCGTAGCCAGCAAGTTCCGGAATTACGGCCTGCCGATGGGCGACCTGATCCAAGAGGGTAATATCGGTCTAATGCAAGCCGCCGAACGATTTGACCCCGAACGCGAATTACGGTTTTCAACCTACGCCACATGGTGGATACGCGCCGCGATTCAAGATTACGTCTTACGGAACTGGTCTATCGTCCGCACCGGAACGACGGCGGCGCAGAAATCGCTGTTTTTCAACTTCCGCCGTCTGCGCGCAAAAATAGAAAACCGTGCAGAACACGAAGGCCTTGATGACGCTGGCCGCAACGCCATTGCCAAAGATCTCGGTGTCGGCATTGAGGATGTCACGGCGATGGAAGGCCGCTTATCCGGCGGCGATCAATCGCTCAACGCAAAAGTCGGCGAGGACGGCGAAAGCGAATGGCAAGATTTCTTGCGCGACGACAGCCCGAACCCAGAAGAAATCGTTATCGGCATGAAGGACTCGAAAACCCGGTCGGAATGGCTGCAAGAGGCTCTCTCCAACCTGACCGAGCGCGAACGCGCCATTATCAACGAACGGCATCTTGGCCATGAAACCGTGACCTTGGATGACCTTGGCAAAACCCTCGGGATCAGCAAAGAACGCGTGCGCCAGTTGGAAGCCCGCGCCATGGATAAACTCCGCGCCTCGCTGATCGGTCACGTCAACAGCGACCAAGAAGGACTGTTCGGCTGAAAAAGGCTAATTCCCGCTGATGATCTTGTATTTCTGACCTGACTTGACCGACTCTCCCGAGCCAAGCCCGTTCAGCACACGAAACCGATCTTCCTTCAGATCATCATACGCCATGCGCGCCGCAAGAGACGACACCGTGTCGCCAGCACCCGCCGTGACAATCCGCACACGATAAGGTTTTACGTTCCGACGCTCAGACTCTGATAACCCTCGAAAGCTATAGGTTGACGACTTCATCGCATTCACCAGCGAAGCCGAAGCATTCTGTGGAATGGCCACCTGAAACCGTGCAATTTTATCGCCCCACGCAATAGCGACCAGTCTGATATTGACGGGCTTGCCATTCAGATTTCCAGAAAATCCGGCGGTTGCGCCCGGCATCCCGTTGACGGTGATATTTTCCGGAGCTTCAACAGGCTCGCCCTTCATCCACGATTGCGTCAGATACCCCATCGGATTCATGCCGGATGCACCGGGGGCAATATCGAATATAATCGCCGCGCCCGTTTTGGAAACGGCCACAACCTGCTCCGGCTGGTTCTGAATCACAAATCCATCCGGCGCGTCAAAGGTAAACCCAAGACCGGGATGAACAAAAGACCGCCCCCGAACAAACCCTTGCGCCGGACTATCGCCATAAGTCATACCGTCTATGGCCGCAAAATGACGATCACGACCAACAGCGCCACCCCTTGGATACTGACCGGATTGCGCCCGCGTGCTGTTCACACGCTCCGCCGTTGCGGGGTGCGAGGAAAAATAACTGATCGATTCACCGCCTTCACTTCCCTGCAATCGCTTCTCTAAAGACGTGTCGTTCTGAAGATTTTGCAGAAAAGCTGACATAGCATCAGGATCATACCCCCCACGGGTCATATAGCGCAGACCAAGCGAATCCGCCTCGTTTTCCTGCCCCCTCGAATAGGAACTCAAATAAAGATTGGAGCCAACACCGAGCGCCTGCGACACGCCGTTACTACCAACCGCCGCACCAAGAACGGCTGCGCCCAGCGACGTCACAACACCATGCGAATATCGCTCCGCCGAATGCCGCGCCGTAATATGCCCGGTTTCATGCGCCAGAACCGCCCCCAATTCAGCTTCACTGTTAGACAAGGCCAAAAGGCCGCGTGAGGCATAAATATAACCGCCCGGTAACGCAAACGCATTCACAATCGGGCTATCAATGACATAGAATTTATATTGAACATCCGGGCGCTCCGTCTCTCGCGTAACCTTTGCGCCGACATCGCGCACATAAGAAAGAAGAGCCGGATCATCGTAAAATCCAAATTGTTGCTGAACTTTTTGATGTTCGCTTGCGCCAACGCTGTTTTCCTGCGACGGCGACATCAGGCCGGTAAACTGCTGCGCTCCCGTTGCCGGGTTCGTGCTGCAAGCGGATAAAAGTACGAGAGCCGTCATGCCGCAAAATGATGCCTTGCAAAAACGGTAAAAAGCTGTCCAATGTGTTTTCATCATGCAACGGATACTAATTCTTTTTTTCCTTCTGGCCAATATTTTTATGCATCCGGCTTTTGCCGAAGAGTCGCCGCGCCTGCCACAAGGGGATTTTTCAGAACTTAAACAAACCGGCCTCGCCACCGTAACGGCCATTATCGACCCGCAAACCGTACAACTCGAAGACGGGCATATCGTGCGACTGGCCGGGCTTGATTTCCCCGACCTCAACCCCAACGAACCCGGTGAATTTTCCCTGATTTCCATGAAAATCTTACGCGACATGCTGGAGGGAAAACCCGTTATCCTCTACCAGACAACAAACCGCGACGAAGGCCGGATCAACCGAATGGGACAGGACATCGCCCACCTGCAAAGACAATCGGACAAGGCATGGGTTCAAGGCGCCCTCCTCTCTCTCGGCCTTGCCCGCGTTCGCACGATGCAAAGAAATCCTGAAATGGCACAACAGATGTATGATCTTGAACAGGCCGCGATGAAAGAAAAGCAAGGAATTTGGGAAAAATTCACCAGAGTATTAACACCCGAAGAAACGCCGGATCATATCGGCAGTTTTCAAATCGTCGAGGGACAGATCAAAAGCGCGAGCATCAAACAAAATCGTATCTATCTCAATTTTGGCAACGACTGGAGAACCGACTTCACCGTTTCCATCGCGCCCGAAGATAAACGCGCCTTTTCAAAGAAGAAGCTCGATCCCCTGCAATGGAATGGCCAAAAGGTGCGGGTACGTGGCCTGCTTGACGACTACAACGGCCCCTACATTGAAATCAATCACCCGGCAGCCATAGAGATAGCGGTCGAAACATCAAGCCCCGCCCCTTCACAGTTGCCATCGTCCTCCAAACTTCCTATTGTGGAAAAAGACGTTCATTAATTTTTTTACCTTGTTGCTTTTATGACAAAAAAATTCCCTCCCGACAGAAAACACGACGATGGCACAGGTCGCCGTCAAGTGTTGATGGATCTTTTTCCGCCCCTCGCCCCGTTTTCCAGCGGTTTTCTAGCGGTGGACGAAACACATAATTTATATTGGGAACAAAGCGGCAATCCGGCTGGCGTTCCTGTTGTCCTGCTGCATGGCGGCCCCGGCGCGGGCGCAACGCCCACCCATCGACGTTTTTTTGATCCAGATCATTACCGCATCATCATTTTCGATCAACGCGGCTGCGGACGCTCACACCCCTTAGGCAGTCTTGAGAAAAACACCACGCGCCACCTTGTCTCGGACATCGAAGCCCTACGAAAACATCTCTCTGTTCGACGCTGGCATATTTTCGGCGGATCATGGGGCAGCACACTAGCTCTCCACTATGCGAACATGCACCCTGAACGCTGCCTCAGCCTCACTCTGCGGGGCATTTTCCTGTTTGAACAGGAAGAGGTAGACTGGTTCCTTTACGGCATGAAAACAATTTTCCCGGAAGCGTGGGAACAATTCTCCAATCACCTGCCGGAAAGCGAACAAAAAAACTTGCTGGACGGCTACCACGCCCGGCTGACGGGAAAAGACCCGAAAGAACAACTCGAAGCCGCCATACACTGGACACTATATGAGGGAGCCTGCTCTTCCCTGCTTCCCAACTATGAAACGATTACAACCGACGAGCAAAAACAACACGCCCTCGCCCTCGCCCGGATTGAGGCGCATTATTTTAAGAATGAAACCATCTCAACGGAAAAAAGCCTCCTGCGAAATATCAGCAAAATCAGAACCATTCCTTCCATCATCATCCAGGGACGCTATGACGTCATTTGCCCGATTGCCACCGCTCACAAACTCCACCAGTCATGGCCTGAAGCCGATTATATTGTCGTACCGGACGCCGGACACTCGGCTCTCGATCCCCCCTTAAGATCGCGCCTTGTTGAAGCGACAGAAACTTTTAAAACCATTCTTCTCTAGGAGGTTTTTTTCATGGCATTCAAAACCATTCGTGACCTTGACCTGAACAATAAACGCGTCCTGCTGCGGGCAGACCTGAACGTCCCGGCCCGCAAGGGAAAAGTCACGGACACAGCCCGCATCGACCGCCTGAAACCAACCATCGATTACCTCAGACAAAAGGGCGCAAAAACTCTAATCCTCTCACATTTCGGCAGACCCGACGGTGAACATAATCCGCAAATGTCCCTCGCCTTTCTTTTACCCGCACTTCAAGACGCTTGGGGCGTACCAATAAAATTCGCGCAAGACTGTATTGGCTCGAAAGCCGAAAGCGTTGCAAACACCCTCAATCCCGGTGACGTTGCCCTGCTTGAAAATGTTCGCTTTCACAAAGGCGAAGAAACCAATGACCCGGCCTTTATTAAAGAACTCGCAAAACAAGGCGACATCTACGTCAACGATGCTTTTTCGGTCTCGCACCGCGCCCACGCCTCAACCGAAGGGCTGGCGCATCACCTGCCTGCGGCCGCCGGATTCTTGATGGAGGAAGAATTAAACGCGCTTGACCGCGCCCTTGAAAACCCGGCGCGCCCCGTAGCGGCAATTGCTGGCGGCTCTAAAATTTCAACAAAACTGAAAATTCTCAACAATCTCGTCGGCAAAGTGGACTTCCTCATTCTCGGCGGCGCAATGGCGAATACATTTATCTACGCCATGGGGGGAAGCGTGGGCCTCTCCCTGTGCGAAAAGGATATGGCGGACGAAGCCCGTAAAATCATGGAACACGCAAAAACAAGCGGCTGTAAAATCCTTCTTCCCATCGACTCCGTAACCGTCACGGCAATCCAGCCCGGCGCGGACTATACCGTCTGCGACAGCGCAAACGTCCCACCCGATAGAATGGCGATTGATGTTGGCCCGAAAACTATCGCGCACATTCTAGAGGAAATTAAAAACTGCAAAACGCTGGTCTGGAACGGCCCTCTCGGTATTTTTGAAATAAAACCCTTCGACGAGGGAACAAACGCGCTGGCAAAAGCCTTGGCCGAGCGTACAAAAACCGGAAACCTTATCAGTATTGCGGGCGGCGGTGACACGGCGGCAGCCCTTGAAAACGCAGGCGCGGCACATGACCTAACCTATATATCAACGGCTGGCGGAGCTTTTCTGGAATGGCTGGAGGGGCACACGCTACCGGGCGTGGCCGCATTACTTTAATTCACCGAGGGAATTCTGAAGAATGCCCTTGGCAATTTCAGGATGAATTTTATCAAAATACGTAATGGCGCGAGAAATATCTTTCAAATCAGCCATCCTGCTACCGTTGCGGATGCGGTTACTCAAGAGATAAAGAGAAATAAAATCCTGTTTTTCTACATCAAACGCCCTGCACACCACGGCAATCCCCTGCCCATTCGGCTGACGGAGTATCGACAAAATAGTATCCGAATCCAAACCTGAAAATTTTGAAAACATGGCGATAAATGTCTGAACCTGCCCACGCTTCAAAGTCGTAATCATCATTTTAATCGTAAGAAGACCTTTTTCCTGAAAACGCTCCGCCGTTTTTATCGTTGTAGGCGTCGGCCTATAATCTGTTTCACCCGTCGCCTCCACCAACTCAAGAACGATGTCATCAATCGCATCTTTGGCAACCTTGCCGCCCTCTTTAAAATTCTCGGCAATGTATCGCTTTAATTCCTGACCGACAAATTCATACAACTTCTTGGCAATATCAATCGTCATCTCATC
>JBASFN010000045.1:0-1982 GCA_049653045.1 Alphaproteobacteria bacterium | reverse complement strand
GCCCGAAGCCCTCGACTACGTTGTCGCCCACGAGGTCGCCCACCTGCGCCACATGAACCATGGCCGCCATTTCTGGAACCTGTGCCGGACTCTTTCCGAGGACTTCCTCGAAGGGCAATACTGGATGCAGAATTACGGGCAAGATCTCATGCGCTATGGATATGGATCTATCGATTAACCATCTCTACCCATAAAATCCAATGCACCCTGTAAAATGAGCTGCGCAGCGAGCTTATCGGTTATGCCCCGATCCTTTGCCTGCGACCTCTTAATACCCACAGACTTATCCACAAAATACTCCACAGAAACTGTGGATAACCGCTCGTCCCAAAGAGCTATCCACGGTTTTGTCCCCACCACCTGTGGATATTTCGCTAGCTCTAATGCGAAATCCCGCACGGACTGGCAGCGCGGCCCCTCGCTCCCGTCCATATTGAAAGGCAACCCCAGGACAAACCCGCAAATCTCATAATCCTGAACAATATCGGCCAGCACATCGACATCTTTGGTGAGCTTCGTGCGCTTGATGGTTCTGAGCGGCGTTGCAATCCGGTGATTTTCATCACAAACCGCTAGCCCCAGGGTCTTTTTGCCCACGTCGATCCCAAGCAGGCTTTTCCCCTTTGGGGCTTTCCGGGCAATATCTTTCAGCAATCCGATTGTCATACGCCTACCTTTATGCTTAAAAGACAGGTCTGAAAAGGATAAATAAAGAATGTCCATCACCAAAGATATTGTCCGCAAGGTCGCCTCCCTCGCCCGCATCGAAATGAACGAGGCGGAACTGGATCGCATGACACCGAAATTGAACGGCATTCTAAGCTGGATCGAGCAGTTGCAAGCCGTAAACACCGATGGCGTGGAGCCTTTGGCCAATGTCGCCAACATTGAATTGAAACTTCGCCCGGATGTTATAACGGACGGAAACTGCCCGGACAAAGTCCTAGCCAACGCCCCCGAAGAAGTCGGCGGATTTTTCGTCGTCCCCAAAGTCGTGGAATAAAAACAATGAAAGACAATCAGAAAAAAATCCCCCCGCATATCGGATCATTGGTTCTCCTGACCGATATAGGCGGAGCCGCCGCCATTTGGTTCCTGCGCGAGGACATTCTCGGCCCCGGACAGGACATGATCGCCGCCATCGTGGCCGGATGCCTTGTGATGGGCGGTGTCGTCGCTTTTATGATCTTTAGAAATCTATCCCGCAGAGTGCTTTGATATGACCAGTTTGACACACCTAACCATTGATGAAGCCTTACGCGGGCTAGAAAAAAAAGAATTCACCTCGGTTGAATTGACTGAGGCTCACCTCACCGCCATGGAAAAAGCGCGGAATTTAAACGCATATATCGTCGAAACGCCCGAAATTGCCATGAAGCAGGCAAAGGAATCAGATTTACGCCGCGCTACCGGTAAGTCGGGATTGCTGGATGGCATTCCCCTTGGTATCAAGGATTTGTTCTGCACCGACGGTGTCCAGACCACCGCCGCCAGCAAAATCCTGAAGGGTTTTAAACCAACCTATGAATCGACCGTAACCGCCAATTTATTCCGCGATGGCGCGGTGATGCTCGGCAAAACAAATCTGGACGAATTCGCCATGGGTTCCAGCAACACCACCAGTGCCTATGGCAACGTCATCAGCCCATGGACACGCAAAAACGATAACACACCCCTCGTCCCCGGCGGATCGTCGGGCGGATCGAGCGCGGCTGTCGCGGCGCGACTTTGCATGGGCGCGACCGGAACCGACACGGGCGGATCAATCCGTCAGCCCGCCGCCTTCTGCGGCATCACAGGGATCAAACCCACCTATGGGCGGTGCTCACGCTGGGGCGTTGTCGCTTTTGCCTCATCCCTCGATCAAGCCGGGCCGTTTGCGCGCACGGTCAAGGATAACGCCATTCTCCTCCAATCCATGGCGGGGCATGATCCAAAAGACAGCACCTCAGCCGACCGCCCGGTTCCAGACTATACCAAGG
>JBASFN010000044.1:0-11752 GCA_049653045.1 Alphaproteobacteria bacterium | reverse complement strand
GCTATTGAGAGAGGAACTTACAATTCAAATCTCTGTGGCCTATGTTTTTAGTATCGCTCCCAATTATGGCGAAAAAATGGGCAAAAATTGCTGATTTCAGGGAATTTGGTAATCCGTTGATTTTGTTGAAGAATGCGATGTGGAAAAGCCTCTTTTAGGCTTGTCTGCATACGATATTAACCAGATTTAGCCTATCTTAACCGCTTTTTAACCCCTCCTGCTTAGTGTAGAATCGCACAGGAAATTCCTGCGTATCTTTCTCACACTGTTCTCTTGGGCGTGGCGAAGGATCTCATTCTACCATGTGGGATTCTTCTCTTGGCTCAGGACGACAATTCACTTAAAAGGACTTTCAAAAATGACCCGCACCGGACACGATTCACTTGGCACTCGCAAAACGCTTAAAGTTGACGGCAAGGAATATGATTATTTCAGCCTGATTGAGGCGGCAAAGAAAATTGGTGATGTGTCGCGCCTGCCGTTTTCTCTGAAAGTTCTGTTGGAAAATTTGCTCCGGTATGAGGATGATTCCTCCGTCACGACAGGTGACGTGAAAGCGTGTCTCGCGTGGTTGGATAATAAGGGCAAGAAAGAACACGAAGTTGCCTATCGTCCGGCTCGCGTTTTGATGCAGGATTTTACGGGCGTTCCCGCCGTGGTCGATTTGGCCGCGATGCGTGAGGCGATGAAGGCTCTCGGGGGCGATCCACAGAAAATCAATCCCCTTGTTCCTGTCGATCTCGTGATCGACCACTCGGTCATGGTGGATGAGTTCGGTAACAAAACCGCATTCCAGCGTAACGTCGAAATAGAATTTGAACGCAATGGTGAGCGCTACGCTTTCTTGCGCTGGGGTGGTCAGGCGTTTCGTAATTTCCGTGTCGTGCCGCCGGGCACGGGCATCTGCCATCAGGTCAATTTGGAATATCTTGCGCAGACTGTCTGGGTTGAACAGGACGAAAATACAGGCCGCAATGTGGCCTACCCCGATACGCTGGTGGGAACGGATTCGCATACCACGATGATTAACGGTCTTGCCGTTCTGGGTTGGGGCGTGGGTGGTATTGAGGCCGAGGCTGCGATGCTGGGGCAGCCTGTTTCCATGCTCATCCCCGAAGTCATCGGCTTCAAATTATCGGGTAAACTGAAAGAGGGCACGACCGCAACTGATTTGGTTCTGACCGTTACCGAAATGCTCCGTAAAAAGGGTGTCGTCAATAAATTTGTCGAATTTTTTGGCCCCGGTCTGGATAATCTTTCACTTGCCGACCGTGCCACGATTGCCAACATGGCGCCGGAATATGGTGCGACCTGCGGGTTTTTTCCGATTGATGCGGAAACGATCCGCTACCTCAATTTTTCAGGCCGCGATGCGCACCGCGTAAAAGTGGTGGAGGAATACGCGAAGGCACAAGGCATGTGGCGCGATGCATCCACGCCGGATCCGATTTTTACCGATACGCTGGAGCTTGATATTTCAACGGTGGAGCCGTCACTCGCTGGCCCGAAACGTCCGCAAGACCGTGTGTTGCTCTCGAACGCCGCGCCTGCGTTTAAAAAACTTTTGGCCGACACCAACGCATCTGAAAAAGAAATTCCTGTCGAAGGGAAAAATTACAAACTGAAACACGGCGCGGTTGTTATCGCGGCGATTACAAGCTGCACCAATACCTCCAACCCTTCCGTCATGCTGGCCGCTGGGTTAGTCGCCAAAAAAGCGGTGGAGAAGGGGATTACCGTTCAGCCGTGGGTGAAAACGTCGCTTGCGCCCGGATCGAAAGTTGTGACCGATTATCTCGACAAGGCGGGATTGACACAATATCTGGATCAGATTGGCTTTAACCTCGTCGGGTATGGCTGTACCACTTGTATCGGCAATTCCGGCCCTCTGCCGGATCATATACGCGTCGCCGTCGAAAGCGGGGATTTGACCGTTGCTGCCGTGTTATCGGGCAACCGTAACTTTGAGGGGCGCGTCAGCCCGCAGACCAAGGCGAACTATCTTGCCTCGCCGCCGCTTGTGGTGGCGTATGCGCTGGCCGGAAACATGAATATCGACATCACGAAAGAACCGATTGGCACGTCCAAGGATGGCAAGCCCGTTTATTTAAAAGACGTGTGGCCGACGAACGAGGAAATTCGTCAGACTGTCGAGAAAAGTGTTACGCCGCAGATGTTCCGCTCACGCTACGCCGATGTGTTCAAGGGTCCGCAGGAATGGCAGGCCGTGAAAACCGGGACGGGGGAAACCTATAACTGGGACAAAAAATCCACCTATGTTGCCAATCCGCCTTATTTTACCGGCATGAGCAAATCGTCCGGGATTGTGAAGGACATCAAGGGCGCGAAATGCCTCGCGCTGTTCGGCGATTCCATTACGACCGATCATATTTCTCCCGCCGGGAACATCAAGAAAGATTCCCCCGCCGGGAAATATTTGATGGAGCACGGCGTGGAGGCCAGGGATTTCAACTCCTATGGCGCAAGGCGCGGACACCACGAGGTCATGATGCGCGGCACGTTCGCCAATATTCGCATCAAGAATGAAATGCTGGCGGGTGTCGAGGGCGGTTTGACCAAGTACCTGCCGACCGGCGAGCAGATGCCGATTTACGATGCGGCGATGAAATATGTTGCGGATAAAACTCCGCTCATCGTCGTGGCCGGTAAGGAATACGGCACGGGATCGTCGCGCGACTGGGCGGCCAAGGGTACGTATCTGCAGGGCATCAAGGCGGTTTTGGCCGAGAGTTTCGAGCGGATTCACCGATCGAATTTGGTCGGTATGGGCGTATTGCCGTTGGTGTTCAAGGATGGGCAAACGCGCAAATCCCTGAATTTAACGGGTGAGGAAACCTTTGATGTGTCGGGCTTAGAGGCCGGAATCAAGCCGCGTATGGATGTGACGGTGACTATCACCCGTAAGGACGGCAAAAAGGAAACACTCCAAGCTCTTTGCCGCATCGATACGCAGGATGAAATCGGCTACTTCACCCACGGCGGCATCATGCACTACGTGCTGCGCGATCTGGCTGCGAAAAGCGCGAAGGAAAAGGCGGCGTAAAAAGTAGAAGGTTATAATACAGTAAGAGTAGGGGTTGTTACTTCCGGCAAGGCTTCTATTTCTTTTTTCTGTGTTTTGTCCTCTGGCGCGATATGGTTGGCAATGTCGCCATTGGTGCGGAATTTTATGTGGAGCGTCCCGGTGTCAATTTCCTTTACCCCATTAGGGGGGGCAGAAAATCTGTATGAACTTGGTGCGATGTTGTCTTTGACGTTGCAGCGCGGTCCGCTGTTGGTGATGGCCAGAGGCGTATCGGTATCGAGTATTGCGCCGTAATAAAAGGCACTCCTCAGGGTGATTTTGACGCACGCGTTCGTAGAAAGGGCATGCTGTGCGTTGACGTAAACGATCGTGGAAACTTTTCCTTCCGGGTCGGAAACTGGAACGACTTCTAATTTTCTATATCCTTCGCCTTTTGGTTCTGTGTATCCAAATTCTTTCTGTAAGAATTTTGTTATTTTTTCGCTGTTATCAGCGCGCAAATTTTGATCGTTAAAATTGTTGACGGTTTCGGATGATTCTTGAAGGGTCTCAGAAATGCAGATCGCGGTATTCTCTCCGGTCTTTATCAGTGGTGGTTGCGTGGAGACAGGCTTTATCCCGTTCTTCTGATTGGGTTTCAGCCCTTCGGTGATGGCGGTCATGTAATGATGCGTATTGGGTGAGATTTTCTGTTGATCTTGATTGGTGGAGGTTTTGACAATTTCGTTCTGTAACGTGAAATTCAGGAGCATCTCATCTTCGGGGCTTGCGATGTTTAGCGCGTCTCGTAATATATCGCCGTAGGCTTCAGGATTACTGCCCTCTGGCAGGGGGCAAACACGCTTGGAATTCTCCACCATCGCATTCACGGCCTTGTTGTACTGCGCGATATAGACGGACGCATCTTGTGGCAACGCGTCTTTATCTTTGCTGTAGCCTCCGAAATAGTAGAGCGAAGGCAGGGATGTCATCGCAATAAGCAGCATGACATACTCGCTCTTACTGAAGAACGTTGCTTTGTTCGTGTCCGGCATGTCAGGCGTATCAGACATACTTCCCTGCCTTGGTTTCTTCCCGCCGAGGGCGGGTGAACCATTGTTATTATTATGTCATGTAACCAGAGGGCGCATAAAAAAACAAGGGGTTTCCGCCATTTTCTAATAAAAAGTCACAGAACTTTTAGTGGGAATGGCCTTCTGGTCCCGGCGGCAGGATTTTTTGCGCCAGCCGTTCCGCCTCGCCCAGAATGCGTCCGAACTCCGGTTTTTCCGGGCGATAGCGCACGGTAAATACAGCCTCGAGATTGGCGATTTCGGCATTCAGCCGTCCTAGCCGCCGCGCTCCTTCTTGTGTGTGTTTTTCCTCTGTCGAGTGACGCTCGATCAATCCGCGTTTGACCTTTTCGCCATTCATCCCGACCGTAAAGGCCAATTGTATCCCCTCTAAAAATGCTGCCGCCGTGCCGAGGCATTGGGGGATATTCAATCCCTCATCGTTTTTTGCTGCTACGGAGAAATTGAACGTGGTTGTTTTATTCGCGCTCCGTAGGATGATCCCACACCGCCCTTGCGCCTTTTCGAGATCGACGGTTAATGCCACGTTGCCGTCATATTCGATCCGTACCACCTTGCCGCTTTTGCGGATGATTTCTTCCGCCTGCCGGATGGAATCCGCGTATTTCGTATGGGCACTTGCGGCGCGGTTCTCGATAATATCAAGCAAAGGATGATGCGGTCCTGCCGAAAAAATCAGTTTGCCGTTGTGATAAAGGGCAATCCAGCGATGCGGGTTGAAATTCCGTTCATAATCCCCCGAGACGACATCCCATGTCGTTTCCCAGTTAAACGCCCCGGCGCGGTTCAGCAAAGGTCCGCCGCTCTCGAATGCCTGAATGATCCGCGCCGCCATCCGCACACAGCCATGCACGTTCTGGGCGCGGACGATGATGGTTTCTCTGATTTCTCCCTTGTCGTTTTTAAGGGGGATCACCATGCGATTGCTGAGGGCGATGGTTGGCCCCTTGTCGTCCGTCATCCCGGCGGTGGGATCATGGATCACGAATTTTTCACGGAGAAGCTCTGTTGCCAGTTCTTTCATGGGAACAAGCTTAACACGCAATCGCCCCGGAATTAAGCCGCAAGAGCCAGCATTTCCGTATGACCGGGGTGGTCGAGCAGGAGAGCGAGGCGGCGACGGCAAGCCGCCATCCGAAGCTCCAGCCCCTTGCGGCGGGGCAGGGAGGTAAGAGGACGGGATGTGGCGATGCTTTTGCGGTTAAAGGCGCTGGCGAGGCGGGGAGGGGTTGAAAGATTATCCAGTTCCCGCGTCAGAATCCGGATCATTCCTTCTAGTTTTTTTATTTGTGGGTTTATACCCATCTTCATCCCCTGTTACGATCCAATCCTAAGGGGACAAAGTAAAAATACGCTTAATGGCTTCTGTTATTTTAGAATTGAGCAGAATTACATGAGTAATATTTGCCTAAAATTTTAAGGATCGGGATAACTCTGTGGGGAGGGGGGTGACAAAGCCCCTGTTTCAATTTAACTTTCTGGTGGAAAGGTTACGAGTCACATGCCCCGCGAAGACCGCAGAATTTTTTTTGATGATGATGAAGTCTATAAGGCCGTTTTCGCCCTCTGTACTCAAAAGCAGATGAAAAAGCCGATGCCCGGCCATGTGGCGCGTATTGCCGAGGCTGCTGGCGAATCGGGTGCGATTATTCTCGACATTGAAAATCCGCACGATCCTGAAAAGGCCGCTAGCCGTATCGAATATTCCCGGGATTTCATGGCGGCGGCGTTGATGCTGTTCTGTCGAGGCTGCGGGATTCCCCTGCCGAAATCGGCCAGAAAATCGGTGATGATAATAGAAGGTCAGATGGTTCTGCGCGTGCAGATCGGGTAGGGATTAGGGTCAAAATTCACAGCTTTTCTAAAGACCTGAAAATAAGGAATTTTTGTGCTTCCGCTTCTTATATACGTTTAAGTATTTTGCGATGCGG
Source organism: Alphaproteobacteria bacterium (assembly GCA_049653045.1). Lineage (GTDB taxonomy): Bacteria > Pseudomonadota > Alphaproteobacteria > Micavibrionales > Micavibrionaceae > UBA7657. The sequence goes on along the minus strand of JBASFN010000044.1, from coordinate 5,702 downwards.
TTCTCAAAAATTCCTTGTTTTCGCTGTCAGTCTTAACCCTAAACCGCTGATGATTTATAGACTTCAAACACATCAATGATTTCTAAAATCCGTTCAATTTCCTTCCGGCAGGTCATGGCTTGAAGCTTTGACGGAACGGGAATGAACATGCTGGATGGCTCGAACATATCGGTTTTGTTCGGGATCATCATAAAAATGAATTTCTTGCGAAATAGAACGGCGGTGAGTTCCGATTTGCCGAAGACATCGGCGGCTTCGCTTAATTCCTTTAAAAGCTTTTCCCCGACGAGTAAGGCGGCTTCTTCCGGTTTATCGGAATAGACGACGAACCTGTCCCAGTCCTTGTTTTCGATTTGTATAGGGACAGGCTGGAGTTTTGCCCAGCGTTTCCCGGCGGATCGTTTTGCCATGGCGCGGTCGGCGGTGATGATGGTGTGTCCTGTAAATACGTCGCTTGGCGTTTCCAGCAGCACAAACAAGCCCTGAAATACCGGAGCGGTAGCGGCGCGGTTGATGAGGCGTGCCTCGCTGAACGTCACCTTGACGCCGTGATACTTGCCGGTAAAGCAATCCTCGACTTTATAGGTTTCATGCCCCGGAATAACGCCCGTCTTGCCGATCATGTCGCGGGGGATGCCGCGCTCTGGGTGGAACCGGAAGCCCCCGAGAGCTTCGGCCATTTTCGGCATGAACATCGCCTTGTAATCTCGCACATAGCGTTTGACGGGGGATTCGCTCCATGGGTGCATCAGGAGGGGAACCCCGAGAGCCGGAAGCATACAAAGCGCTGCATAGAGCAGGTTGAATTTAATCAGGAAAAACCATCCAAATCCGGCCGCCCCAGCCAACGCCATAAATAATCCGAGGGTTAGGGTCAGGAACTTGCGATCACGATGCCGCTTCATATAGCGCATCCGCATATCCTCGGATTCCTTTACCACCTCATCCATGGCCAGGGTAAAGCGGGAATCGTCAAAGTCCTTAACGATCTCCGGCGCGTCATTTTTATCGAATTCATCGGTTTTTTTAGAGGGGTTTTTGCGTGCCATACGGCATTTAAGCATGAAAGGGCAGGAATAAAAAGCCGAACTATTAACTTCTCGCAAGGATGATTGGATAAGAAACGAAAGAAAAAACTACCATTTTTATTATATTTCCTGTAAAAGACGCGGACTTTTAACCTTTGAGAATGAGAATTATGACCCAAGCCACCATCCGGAACATTGCCATTATCGCCCACGTTGACCACGGGAAAACCACCCTGCTTGACTCAATCCTCAAGCAAAGCGGCTCGTTCCGTGAAAACCAGCAGGTGGAAGAGCGGGTGATGGACTCCAACGATCTGGAAAAGGAGCGGGGGATTACCATTCTTGCCAAATGCACCTCGGTCAACTGGGATGGGGCGCGCATTAACATTGTCGATACCCCCGGCCACGCCGATTTCGGCGGTGAGGTGGAGCGTATCCTCAGCATGTGCGATGGCGTGATTTTGCTGTGCGACTCGGCGGAAGGGCCGCTTCCCCAGACGAAATTCGTCCTCTCCAAGGCTCTCGCTCTCGGCATCCGCCCGATTGTGATGATTAATAAAATCGACCGTTCCGACGCCCGCCCCGACGACGTTTTGAACGAGGTGTTTGATCTGTTCGTATCATTGGATGCCAGTGAGGAACAACTCGACTTCCCGGTTCTTTATGCATCGGGACGCGAGGGATGGTGTGCAGAGAGTTTAGAAGCCCCGCGTGAAAATCTGCACCCGCTTTTGGATCTTGTCCTGCGCCATGTGCCCGCGCCGAAGGTTGATGAGAATGCGCCGTTTGCCATGCTGGCGACACTGTTGGAATCTGACCCCTATCTTGGGCGCGTCCTCACCGGAAAAGTTTATAGCGGTGAGGCGCGGGTGAATATGCCTGTTCACGCCATTGGCCTTGATGGCAAGCGCGTGGAGACATTCCGCCTGACCAAGCTTCTCTCTTTTGCCGGGATTGAGAAAAAGCCGATTGATGTTGCCTATGCGGGCGATATTATCTGTATCGCCGGGATGCAAAAAACGTCGGTTGCCGATACGATTTGCGATACGTCCGTTACGACACCGATCAAATCGCAGCCTATCGACCCGCCGACGATTGCCGTAACGATTACGGTCAATACGTCGCCGCTCGCCGGAACCGAAGGTAAGAAACTGACATCGACCATGATCCGCGAAAGATTGATGCAGGAATCTGAAACCAACGTCGCTATTAAAGTGTCGGAAAATTCCGGGCGCGATGCGTTTGAACTCGCTGGCCGGGGTGAATTGCAGCTTGGCGTTTTGATTGAAACCATGCGCCGCGAAGGCTTTGAACTCTCTGTATCCCGTCCTCGCGTCGTGATGAAGAAAGATGATAACGGTCAGATGCTGGAGCCATATGAAGAGGTCATCATCGACGTGGACGATGCCTTTACCGGTGTTGTCGTTGATAAAATGAACCAGCGTAAAGCGGATATGACCGATATGCGCCCCTCTGGCCATGGCAAGACGCGGATTAAATTTATTGCGCCGTCACGTGGGCTGATCGGCTATCGTTCGCAATTCCTGACCGACACTCGCGGTACGGGATTGATGAACCGCCTGTTTGACCATTACGGTCCTTATAAGGGTGACATCGGTGGCCGCCGTAATGGTGCGCTGATTTCAACCGATCTGGGTGAAGCCGTTGCCTATGCGATTTTCAACCTGCAAGACCGGGGTTTTATGTTCATCGGCCACGGTGAGAAGGTCTATCAAGGCATGATCGTCGGCGAGCATAGCCGCGATAATGATCTTGAGATTAACGTGCTGAAAGGTAAAAAACTCACTAACGTCCGGGCGAGTGGTGCAGACGAAGCCGTTATCCTCGTCCCCCCGCGCCGTATGACGCTGGAGGAGATGATGTCCTACATCAACGACGATGAATTGGTCGAGGTCACGCCAAAGTCGCTCCGCCTTCGCAAGATGTTCCTGACCACCAACGAGCGCGAACTCGCCAAGAAGAAAGAAAAAGCCGCAGCAGCAGCAGCGCAGTAGGGGTTTTCTTTACGCTTCCAGAGTGGCAAGGTGGGTAGTCTGCACTGATTCAGTGTGATGAGTGCGATTTCTTTCGGCGATGACTGAGGCAATTTCCCGTGCTGTAATGGGGGACTCTTCGGGATGGTTTCTCGCATGAACGTAGGCTGCCTCATAGGCATCATCGACGATTTTTTTCCACGCAGTATTAAGACATTTGAACATTTATATTCTCCCTGTACTCTTTTTTTATGTCCTATAAATATCATAAATCGACATCTGCCGCCAATAAATTTCATAAGGCGCAAAGGGGGTGTGGGTAATATGCTTGATTTTAGGGGGAATTAGAGGGTTTTATCCCGAACTCTGTGCAATAAAATCACAAGGTACAGCAGTACGAAATAGAACAGGTATAATTCCTCGACCTCGCTGGCGCGCTCAAACAGCACCATGTCTTTAAGGCGGCTGTCGATGCGGTCGATGATGTTGACGGTTAAGGCCATAAGAGCCGTGACGGATAAAATATCTGGCGGATAAATAACCGAAAATTTAGGGGGCAGGACATCCGGCTTAAAGCGGCGGAGCAGGGGAAGGATAATCCCGCCCGTCAGGATGCCGATCTGGAGCAGCAGACGCGGTTTTTGGTCAAGCCAGCCCGATGTGTTGTGAAGGTTGGTTTCATTTTGGTCGTTGATCTGGCTCCAGAATTCGGGCGTAGACCAGCTTAGGAAATGTTGCCCCCAGCTTGCCTCTTCCCCAGCCACATAAAAACAGCAAACCGCCGCCAGTCCCGTCCACAGGCCAAGAAATTTTTGGCGTGTCCAGTCGATTTGTTTCAGGATCAGCAGTGCGACCACAAACGCGCCGGCCATGCACAAAAACTGCAGCGTCTCGTGCGGGCCGTTTTCGGTCAAAAGCGGGGCGACAACCTCTTGCGGTAAAAATATCTCAAGAAAAACCTGCGCGACAAAAACGGCAATTGGAATCCAGAGCCAGAAAACGGGACGAAGAAAATCAGACTTTTGCATAGCCAGACTTTTTTAAATGCTTGACGGTCACAAGCATAACGGTTGCCACCGCCAGCATCACGAGGGAAATTTTGAACATATTTTCAAAAGTACTGTGTGCTGATTGGAAATGCTCAAGTCCTTCGATTAATGCGATCGCCAGAACGGTATTAAAGATGGTGCTGTAATCCTTGAAAATAGAGCGTTTGATACTGAAATTCATCCCTGCAACGCTTTCCTTATACTTGCTGAAATTGGGGATCCAGCGCGGAACCTCGGCGCAATATTTTTCATATGCAGCACCGAATTTTGCGCGTAGGTAATGTTCCTCCGCCGCGATGATTGCAATATAAATAAACGTATAAGCGGCAATCCCCGTCACAACGACGATCGGGTTTCCGTGCAGTAGAAAAACGCCCGCATAGATCATCATATTTCCGACATAAAGTGGATTTCGGCACATCCCGAAAAACCCCGAGTGAACAAGGGTGTCGGCATAGACTTCCTTGTTCAGGCCGCCGCGCTTGATATAGGCCCAGCCAATTGTAACCATACGAAATGCAAGGCCGCTAAAAATAATTGTAAAGGCTAAGACATCCTTCCACTCCTCAAGTGCCGGGCTGCCGAAATAGGAATCCGGAACGGGAAATAGAATGAATAGGACGCCTATCATTACCGGGAACATGTAATTGCGCCATTTGAACAGGAAATCCCCGGTTTTTACCAGCCAGTTTTTGGAAATGGTATTAGTCATTATTTCACCGCCACAATGCCGCAGAAATTATACCAGCGGAAAAAGACTTCCATATATTTAAAGCCGCTCGATTTTAGCAACTCGAAATTCTCCTCCATACGATAGGGGATCAGAACATTTTCCAATGCCTCGCGCTTTTTGCTGATTTCCATTTCTGAGTAGCCTTTGCTGCGCTTGTAATCATAGTAATGGTCGATAAACAGGCGGTTGAACATGGAATCCCGGCTGGTGACTTTTTCAAAGATAATCAAGGCGCCATTATCCGTCATGCCGTTGCAAATATCCCGCACCAGCCGTTCACGGTGCAGGGGGCGGATGAATTGCAGGGTCAGGATCATCGTCACCAGTGAGGCATTATGAATGGGAAATCCCTGATGGGCATCGCCAAAAGATAGTGTGTAGGGGTGAGACAAATTTGCGGTTCTTAATTTCTGCCCTGCCTTGTCGAGCATCTCCTGCGAATTGTCGATTCCGATGAGGTTGACCTTTTTTGCCTCAATGGCGCGGTCGAGTAATTCAAGCGTTGTCCCGGTCGAGCAGCCTATGTCATAGACATTCGTATGATCCTGCACAAAATCACGTGCCAGTTCTGCGGTCATCCTCTGCATCTCGCCGTAAAAGGGAACGGAGCGGCTGACCATATCGTCGAAAACCTGGGCGACTTCGCTGTTGAATTTAAAGTCGTCGGCGGGACGGTCTGCATCGAATACCTTGTCGGCTCCGACGGGCGCATCGAGTATCAAGTCTTCGCGGTTATTGATCGCCGTAATATTTGTGGCGGAGAGTGGGGGATAATTTTTCATAATAAATATCCTTTTGGTTAGATCAAAAGCTATCGCACGTCTTTGGCTTTGTCTACTTTTCATCGCATGGAAAAAAATCCCGCACAGGGTTTTAAAAACCCCGCCGTATATAAGGG
>JBASFN010000043.1:0-2194 GCA_049653045.1 Alphaproteobacteria bacterium | reverse complement strand
GGATTCAACGACATGGTCGATCAAACCGAATTCTTTGGCTTCCTCGGCGCTCATAAAATTGTCCCGATCCATGGATTTTTCTATGGTTGCCAGTTTTTGACCTGTGTGGTGGACATAAATTTTGTTCAGTTTTTCGCGCAAGCGCAGGATTTCGCGTGCTTGAATCTCAATATCCGAAGCCTGCCCGCGTGCGCCGCCGCTTGGCTGGTGGATCATAATCCGGGAATTGGGCAGAGAATACCGCTTGCCCTTTGCGCCCGCCGCCAGCAAGAGCGACCCCATCGAGGCCGCCTGACCGACGCAGACCGTCGAAACATCGGGCTTGATATACTGCATGGTGTCGTACATCGACAAACCCGATGTCACAACGCCGCCCGGCGAATTGATATAAAACGAAATATCTTTTTTCGGGTTTTCCGATTCAAGAAACAGCAACTGAGCGCAAATCAAACTTGAGACATGGTCGTTGACCTCGCCGGTCAGGAAAATGATGCGCTCCTTCAGCAAGCGCGAATAAATATCAAACGCCCGCTCCCCCCTGTTCGTCTGTTCGATGACGGTGGGGACAAGGTAATTGTCGTAAACTTCAAGGGGGGAACGCTCGGTCATGTGTCTTTCCTGTTATAGAACTTAAAATTCAGAATCAGAACGTAACAAATTTACAACCCCGGCGAAAGCCGGGATTGCGAAACTACGTTGTTTTTTAGGAGAAAATTACGCTTTCTTCTTTTTTGAAGCGGCTTTCTTTGATTTGGCCGACTCCTTAGAGTCGCCCTCTTCGTCGTCCAGTGCCTTCAAAAGCTCCTCGCCGCTGACGTTCTTTTCCGAAACGTCGGCCAGTTCAAGGATATAATCGACGACTTTTTGCTCGAACAGAGGCGCACGCAGGGTTTCCAGCGCGTGACGGTTTTTCGAGAAGTAATCGAAGACTTCGCGTTGTTGGCCGGGGTAACGCTGTGCCTCGGCAATAACCGCACGCTGCAACTCGACATCCGAAACCTGAATCGCGTTTTTATTACCGACTTCCGACAAAACAAGCCCCAAACGAACGCGGCGTTCGGCGATATCTTTCAACTCGGATTTTTCTTCGTCTGTTACCTTGCTGTCATGCGAATGATCGCAGTTTTCATCATGGACATGGTTCGGATCGTGGCTGTGACCGCGCTCATGCTCAATCTGGTGCAGGATGTTGTTAAATTCCATATCGTGCATTCCGGCAGGAATTTCAAAGTCATGCGCATCATCAAGATGATCCATCAAGGCCTTCTTCAGAACCATGTTGCTTTGACGGTCATATTCCTTCTGAAGCTGCTCCTCAATGGCTGTTTTAAGGGCGGCGAGATCCGCAAGCCCCAGCGATTTCGCTAGGTCATCGTCAATCTTCGCCTCGGACTCTTCGCGCAATTCCGTAATTTCAACGTCGAAAATCGCATCACGTCCGGCCAGTTCCTTGCTGTAATTCTTTGGGAACGTTACCTTGACTTCGGCCTTGTCTCCGGCCTTTTTGCCGATGAGTTGCTCCTCGAATCCGGGAATAAACATACCGCTCCCCAGTTTCAGGTGATGCCCCTCGCCCGCCATACCGGGGTGTTCAAAATTATCATCCGCCGTGCGGCCTTTAAAGTTAATGACGGTTGTATCGCCATCCTTTGCGGCGCGCTTTCCCTCAACCAATTTGGTTGACTGGTTATTCGCGGCGATCTTCTCCAAAGCCTCATTCACGGCCTTTTCATCGGGCTTGGCGACGAGCTTTTGCAATTTAACGCCCTTAAATTCCCTTACCTCGAATTTCGGCAACACTTCGACCGACATCGTGTAGGTCAGGTCTTTTCCATCATCGAAGGACTTTACTTCGATTTTTGGTTGAAGGGCTGGCTTTAAATCTTTGTCTTTCAATGCTTTTGTCGAGGTCTCATTGACCGTGATCTCCAGCACTTCGCCCATAATGGCCTTGCCGTACTTCTTTTTCAGAATATTAAGAGGCACTTTGCCGGGGCGGAAACCGGGCATTTTGATCGTCTTGCCGACTTCCTGTAAACGGCGATCGACCTGAATATCAATATCCTGTGCCGTAACCGTCACTTCGAGTTCATGATTTAAACCGTTTTTTTTCAATTCTTTGACTTGCATTGTCTTTTTCTCTTCTTTCAATAAATAACGCTCCTGCAGAGCAGGATGGTGCGGGTAGAGGGAG
>JBASFN010000042.1:0-8552 GCA_049653045.1 Alphaproteobacteria bacterium | reverse complement strand
GAATGGTCAGACGCAGGCCGCCGGGATTTCGGGCGTGGCGCTGGCATTTTTTTCAGGTGCGCTTCTTTTTCTGTCCGGCAAGGCGGCCTCGGGCGGGCGGAAAGAGGTGATGCTCCTGCGCGAGGTTTTGGAGGGCAGCAGGGGCGGACGGTTTATCACCGATAGCGCGGAAAATACGGTCTATTATAATCAAAAATTCGAGCGTCTTTGCCGTGGTGTTGGCCCGCCGGGATTGCCAACTTTGACCAAGCTGTTCCAGAATGACGAGGAGGGCGCGGCGCATTTTCGCCTGTTGGCCGAACAGGCGCATCGTGGGCTGACCGATTCCGTTGAATTGTTTTCAAGATATGAAGATCGGGAACGCTGGTTGATGCTGACTGCGCAGCCTGTGGCGGGTTTCGCCGGGTATGTGCACTGGCGCGTTGACGATGTCACCCAGAAACACAGCGTTGACCGCGCCATCCGCGAGGAACGGGAAAAGTTGATTGATTTCACTGACAATGCGCCGGTGGGATTTTTCTCGGTCGATGAGGAGGGGCGTTTTGTTTTTGCCAACGCGACATTTGCGCGCTGGCTGGGTGAGGATTTAAGGAACCTGCTGGAGCATGGGGTGTTGCATACCTATCTGGTGACGCCGCCTAAAAAGGGCAATCCTTATGATATGGAGGAGGAGGGTCGCTCGCGTCAGGTGGTTGAGGTGCGGATGAAAGGCCCCGGCGGCAAGACATTCCTCGCAGCCGTCAATCAGGTTGTCGTGCGTGAACCGGATGGCCGCGTTCGCACCCGTGCCGTCGTTCACGATATGACCGCCGAGCGCGAAATGAGCAAAGCCTTGAAAGCATCCGAGGACAGATTCCAGAGATTCTTCGAGGACGCGCCGCTCGGGATCGTTCAGGTCGACGATAAGGGCATGATCGCCGATTGTAACAAAGCCTTTGCCGATATGCTGGGGATGCCTGTTGCCGATATTGAGGGGACATCCTTTATCAAGCTGATCGGCGGCGATGATGAAAGTATCTATGGCGCGGCGTTGGATCAAATTCGCCAGGGGCAGCCCATGCAAGCCCCCCTTGAGATTTCCCTCGCCAGTGGCAGGAAAAAGGTGATGACCCAGATGCATGCCCGAAAATTCCGCGAGGGCAGCATCGTTTTGCATTTTATTGATGTGTCCGAGCGTAAATCACTGGAGGCGCAATTCGTCCAATCGCAAAAAATGCAGGCCATTGGCCAGTTGGCGGGCGGCGTTGCCCATGACTTTAACAATCTTTTGACCGCGATTATCGGCTTTTGTGATTTGTTGTTGCTTCGTCATAAGCCAGGTGATCCGTCCTTTGCCGACATTATGCAGATCAAGCAGAATTCCAACCGTGCCGCTAATCTCGTGCGTCAGCTCTTGGCCTTTTCGCGCCAGCAGACTTTGCGCCCCCGCGTGCAGGACATCACTGATATTTTAACCGAAGTTTCGCACTTGCTTCGCCGCTTGATCGGTGCGGGGATTGATCTTGATCTTGTGCATGGCCATGAATTGGGGCTGGTGAAGGTTGATGAAGGCCAGATGGAACAGGTTCTTATTAACCTTGCCGTTAATGCTCGTGATGCGATGGAAGGGACGGGAAAACTTGTGGTGGAAACAGAAAATTTCACAACGCGCCAGCCTGTCGAATTGATTTCAGAAGTTCTTCCTATTGGTCATTGGACTTTAATTAAGGTGACCGATACGGGCTGTGGCATTCCCGATGAAAATATGGTGCGGATTTTTGAGCCGTTTTTCACGACGAAGGAAGTCGGGCATGGAACGGGTCTTGGGCTGGCTACGGTTTACGGCATCATCAAGCAGACGGGTGGTTTTCTCGATGTGAAAAGCCGCGTTGGTGCGGGGACGACGTTTGCTATTTATCTGCCCCGTGCCACAGAGGCCGAGGCCAGTGAAGAACGTCCTGAATCCCCCTCCGAAGACGATACAGCCAAGGATTTAACCGGGACGGAGAGAATTCTCTTGGTTGAGGATGAAGATGCCGTTCGCACGTTCAGCCAACGCGCCCTAACCAACAAGGGATATGAAGTTTTGACGGCGGAAAGCGGAGAGAGTGCCTTGGCGCTGATGGAGCGGCAGGAGAAAAAGCATATAGACCTTCTGATTACCGATGTTGTGATGCCCGTGATGGATGGCCCTACGCTTGCCCAACGTATGCGCCAGAACAGCCCCGACCTGAAAATTATCTTTATCTCGGGTTATACCGAGGACAAGTTGAAGGACTATATGAGTCCCAATACCTATTTCCTGCCCAAGCCTTTTACCCTCAAGCAACTGGCGGCAAAGGTGAAAGAGGTTCTCGGAAAGTAATCCTCTTCTTTTTGGCGCAAAAAATAGTTACATAATGCCATAAAAGTGCTATACGGCATTATGTCTGGGAAGAACACTGAGTTACAGGATAATGGCCTAAGGGGGCTGTTTGGCAGGCTTTCTCTGCTTGATAGAAGCAGTCTGGTCACCGCCGATCTGATCGTGGGTTTGAGTCAGGTGGCGCGCAGAGATACCGAAAAACATCCGTTGCGCTATCCGGTCTATGCGTCCGGCTTTACGGCCGTTTTTATGGGGGCGATGGTTCCGTGTCCGCCGCCGATTATGGAGGCCGTGCCGCTCGCCTGTCTTGCCGCGTGGGTTAATGTCTTTTACCCGAAAGGAAAATCCCGGTTGAGTGAGGCTTTCAACGGGGAATCCCTCGTAAAGAGGTACGGAAAAAGATACATCACAGACGCACCCGGAAATGACGATGCTGATACCGCCGGAATTCCCAAGTTAAAAACTTACCGCATTCTGAGCGACGCCATCAAAAAAGCGCACAAGAACATGAATGTTGCCCATGATTGCTTCATGGATTATCTGAAAAAAGATCCGGCTTAGTGGTAAACCGCGTTAATTTCTGGCGTATTGTTTGTTGTTTCAAACGGTGAAATTCCGGCTTCTTCCTTGATGGTTCCAATCGCTTTTGCCATATCGGTCTCAAGTTTTTTTATCATGCTGGGGTCGTAATTTCCACTGAGGATTCTTTGCGAGACGCTGTCTGTTTTTGAAACCGAAACACCGATGAAGGAGCCGTGTGGATTGGTCAGGTGACAGTGAAAGCGCACGTCTTTGGGAAAAATAGCCTCCATTCTAAAGTCTCCCGTCGGGATTTCATCATAGACGATAACGTTAATACCGACTTGCTGAAGTTGTGCGGCTAGATCCCGGACCTTGTTGATTGTCGCTTCATAGTCGGCGCCTACCGGGCCTTTATGGGCAACAGCAAACTCTTCGCTTAGTTCATTTTCCGAAAGGTTGAGAATTTGGGCAAGTCCAGCCGTTAGATTATCTGGCGTAGCACTCATTTGATTGTCTCCCTGTTATGTTTTTTTATTAGTCTATTGGCAGAAAGGCAGCGAAGACAAGAAAGTTTCTATGCCAATCCACAATTTGAAATAAAATTTCTGTTCTTTTTATGTTCTTTTCGGTTGACATGTGGAACGAACGGGGTACATTCAATCCCACGATATTCCTCACTGCGTAGCCCCCGTTCATTTACAACCCGCACAGAATCGTGCGAAACAAAAGGAGAATTGAAATGTCCGTCACCCCCTTGAGAGCAACAGGCGAATCCATGAAGCAATCCTCCCCCGATAGACAAAAGGCTCTTGATGCGGCGTTGAGCCAGATTGAGCGTGCTTTTGGTAAAGGCTCTATTATGAAGCTGATGACGGACGGCAAGGGGATGCCCGATGTTGAGGTGGTTTCGACCGGATCGCTGGGGCTGGATATTGGCCTTGGTATTGGCGGACTGCCACGGGGACGGATTACGGAGATTTACGGACCGGAAAGCTCGGGGAAAACCACGCTGGCCTTGCAGGTGATTGCGGAGGCACAGAAAGCGGGCGGGACATGCGCGATTGTCGATGCAGAGCACGCATTAGATCCCGGTTACGCAAAAAAACTGGGCGTTGATATTGATAATCTTTTGATCTCGCAACCTGATGCGGGGGAACAAGCTCTGGAGATCGCCGATACGCTGGTGCGTTCCGGCGCGGTGGATGTTCTTGTTGTGGATTCCGTGGCCGCTCTCGTGCCGCGTGCAGAATTAGAAGGGGAAATGGGTGACAGCCATGTCGGTTTGCAGGCGCGCTTGATGTCTCAGGCGCTCCGCAAGCTGACTGGCTCGATCTCACGCTCCCGTACTGTTGTGATTTTTATCAACCAGATACGGATGAAAATTGGTGTGATGTTCGGATCACCGGAAACGACAACCGGCGGTAACGCGCTGAAATTTTATGCTTCCGTCCGTCTTGATATTCGCCGGATCGGCACGATTAAGGACAGGGAAACACCCGTCGGTAACCAGACGCGGGTCAAGGTGGTCAAGAATAAGATGGCGCCGCCCTTCCGTCAGGTTGAGTTCGACATTATGTATGGCGAGGGTATATCCAAGGTCGGCGAGTTGGTCGATTTGGGCGTCAATAGCAATATCGTCGAAAAATCCGGCGCGTGGTTTTCCTATGACGGCCAGCGCATCGGTCAGGGGCGTGAGAATGCCAAGCAATTTATGAAGGACAATCCCGAGGTTGCCGCAAAATTAGAGGCCAGTATTCGTCAGAATGCCGGACTGGTTGGGGAAAAAATGCTGGCTGGCGCGGAAGATGATGGAGACAAGTCTGCTCCGGAGACCGGGTCTGACGATGACGACGCTGCGCCCCGTGCTAAATCGAAAAAATCGGCGGCGTGATGCAATGACAAGGGGTGTAGTCTGATTGAAAAAACGATTTCTCTATAAGGCTCATGATAAAGCGGGGCTTGCCCCCGGAACCTTGCAGGCTCCGAAGGGAGCCTTGCGCCCCGTCATTTCTATTTTTGCTTATGATGCCGATGGCCTGGAGGAGGCGCATGGAATTGGTGTTGCCGATATTGCGCCATTCAAGGCCAAATGGCCGACGGTCTGGGTGAATGTCGATGGGCTGGGGGATTCAAAGATTATCGCTGATTTGGGCGAGATGTTTGATCTTCATTCTTTGGCTCTTGAAGACGTGCTTCATATTCCTCAGCGCGCCAAGCTGGATGAGTATGAAAACCATCTTTTTGCGACGATGCGCATGGTGACAAAGGGGCAGGAGGGTCCGGAGACGGAGCAGATTTCACTGTTTTGGGGCAAGGGATTTGTCCTGACGTTTCAGGAGGGGCTTGATGGCGATGTTTTTGGCGGCGTGCGTGAACGCCTGCGGAAAGGTGGGCGTCGTCTTCGTATGTCCCATGCTGATTACATGGCTTATGCCTTGATTGATGCGGTGGTCGATGGATATTTCCCGGTTCTGGAGGAGTATGGCGATCGGCTTGATGAATTGGAAGAAATCATTCTCGATAATCCGGGGCAGGATACGATGGGGCGCGTTCACAAAACAAAACGGGAATTGCACGCGCTGCGCCTATGTGTTTGGCCGATGCGCGAGGCGTTGAGCAAAATTACGACGGATACAAAGCATGTCCGTAAGGAAACGATTATATTCCTGCGCGATTGTCACGACCATGTGATCCAGCTTTTGGATATTGTTGAAAATTACCGTGAGCGCGTTTCGTCGTTGTCTGATTTGTATCTGTCTTCGATCAGCAATCGTATGAACGAGGTAATGAAGGTCTTGACGGTTATTGCCACGATTTTTATGCCCCTGACGTTTATTGTCGGCATTTACGGCATGAATTTTAATACTGATTATCCGGCCAATATGCCCGAACTTAATCATCCTTATGGCTATGCGGGGACGATGGCTTTTATGCTGTTTATCGCGCTTGGGATGCTTGTGTACTTCAAGAAACTGGGCTGGCTGGGCAGCCCGCCTGATCTTGATGATTGAAGGGCTTTATTGTTTTTCCCGCAGTAATTTTGATTTTTGCCGGCTCCAGTCGCGCTTCTTTTCCGTTTCTCGTTTGTCGTGCAGTTTTTTCCCCTTAGCGAGCGCGATTTCCAGTTTTGCCAGCCCCCGTGCATTGAAATAAAGCCGCAAGGGAATGACCGTATAGCCTTCGCGCTGTGTTGCGCCAAGTAGTTTATTCATCTCGCGTTTAGAGAGGAGGAGTTTTCGCATGCGTTTGGGTTCGTGCTGCTGGTCGCCGTGCGCCTGTTTATATTCGGGGATGTTGGCGTTGAACAGCCAGATTTCCCCGCGCATCGGCCCGACATAGGCCTCGTTGATCGAGCATTGCCCGTGGCGCAGGGATTTTACTTCCGTTCCGGTCAGCATCAATCCCGCCTCGAACGTGTCCTCAAGGTGGTATTCGTACCGCGCACGGCGATTATCCGCCACGGTGGCATCCGTGGAGATCAATCCTTTTTTTCTGTCGTTTTTCTTAGCCATGTGCCCGCAGTTTGGACGGCGTTCCGATTTTCGCGTGTTCCATCGCTGCGTCGACGATTTTACGGGCGTTGTCGCTGGCCTTGATGAGGGGTAGGCGTACCTCGTCGGTGCAAAGGCCGAGGCGGCTGAGGGCGTATTTCGTTGGCGAAGGGTTGGTTTCGCAGAAAATCGCGCTCCAGAGCGGGGTGAGCAGGTCGCGTATTGCAGTGAAGGTGGCAAGGTCGCCCTTGATCCAGGCTTCTTGCATCCGCGCCGATTCAGCCGGAACGATATTCGAGGCCACGGAAATGCAGCCATGCCCGCCTTGGGCGAGGAAACCGGGAGCCGATCCATCATTTCCGGCCAGTTGGCAGAAATCCCCGCCGACGCGCTGGCGGAGCAAAGGCGGGCGTTCGAGGTCGCCGGTTGCATCTTTGACCCCGACGATGTTCGGCAGGGCAGCGAGCCGCGCCATGGTATCAAGGTTCATGTCGATCACGCAGCGACCCGGAATGTTATAGAGGACAATCGGCAACGGAACGGCATCATGGATGGCCTTGAAATGTTGGTACATTCCTTCTTGTGATGGTTTGTTATAATAGGGGGTGACGATTAAGGCAGCATCCGCCCCGGCCTCTTTCGCATGGCGGGTCAGGTCGATGGCTTCGCTTGTGGCGTTTGATCCGGTTCCGGCGATAACTGGAACTCTCTTCTTGACCACGGCCACGCATCGCTCGACAATGGCCATATGTTCGTCGTGCGAAAGAGTGGGAGATTCGCCAGTCGTGCCACAAGGGACAAGGGCATGCGTTCCTTGTTCAATCTGCCACTCGACAAGCCGATCAAACGCCGCCCAGTCAATCTCGCCGTTTCGGAACGGTGTCACCAGTGCAGTAATGGAACCTTTAAACATATGCTCGAGTCCTTTAAATCCTTTGTCCACAACGATTTGCGGCAAGCCGTCAGTTTATCGCCTGCCTTGGCGACTTGCAAGAAAAGCGTTGTGCTGGCTGTGGCCTTCCTTTTTCTGCTGACTTTACCGGCGGGGGCTGAAAATAGCGGTTCTGTTCGTGCCGTTCAGGCCATGCAGCAGGAAAAATGGTCGTTTGCCAAAAAGATTGCGAACGAATCAAAAGATCCCCTGACGAATAAAATATTCACATGGATGTATTTCCAGCAGGAAAGCGCGGAATCGAATTTTACGGTGCTGGCTCAGTTTATCCGCAACAATCCCGACTGGCCGCGTATCGACAAATTGCGTGAAAAGGCGGAAAGGGGAATGCCGTCCGCCTTAAGCAATGCCGAGGTTGTCGTTTGGTTTGCGGATTACCCGCCGCGCACGGCAAATGGCCTTGATCGGTATGCCGAGGCGTTGATTGATACCGGCAAGCAGGATGAAGCCAAAAAAATCATCGCTGAATGGTGGGCTTCAAAGCTTGCGACGCGGGAAGAGCAGCAGAATATTTACTACAAGTACGGGGCGTTAATCGATATGAACGCGCATCGCCGCCGTTTGGACACACTTTTGTTTTCGGGTCAGTACACGAATGCGCGGGGTATCGCGCAGGTTCTGGGGCATGGGTTTCCGGAATTGACGGAGGCGCGGATCGGTATTGCCGAGGACAAACCCGGTATCAATGCCTTGATTGCTAAGGTGCCGAAAAACTTGCGGAGTGATCCCGGATTGATGTTCGAGCGCCTTCGTTGGCGACGGAAAAATGATCTGGACATCGAAGCGATGCAGATATTAAACAGCGCGCCATCGCCGGATCATATTGCCAACCCGGAAGGCTGGTGGAAGGAGCGTCATATTATTATCCGCCGATTGTTGGAGCGGAAAATGTATAAGAACGCGTACACGCTTGCCAGTAAACATGGGCTGGAAGAGGGGGTCTCCTATGCCGATGCCGAATGGTTGGCGGGGTGGCTGGCCTTGCGGTATATGAACCAGCCCAAAAAAGCGGCGAAGCATTTTGACGCGCTTTATAAGAGTGTGAAAACACCGGTCAGCAAGGCGCGGGCTGCCTATTGGTTGGGGCGGACGGGCGATGCACTCGGGGAAAGGGATGTTGCGGGGCAGTGGGATTCCGAAGCGGCCAAATATCAGACCGTATTTTACGGGCAGATGTCCGGCGCGACATTGGGGTTGAAAAGCGCGCTGCCTCATGCGGCTCCGCCCGAGTTGACGGCTCATG
>JBASFN010000041.1:0-2378 GCA_049653045.1 Alphaproteobacteria bacterium | reverse complement strand
CGCTGTTGATGGCGATCGTCATCCGCGACAGTGCGGCAAGAAAAAATTATGTTGAATTTACTGTCTGGATGGTATTTTTGCTGATGTTCTTTATGGTTCATGCCTTGCCGGGGGCGATTATCCATGTTGCCTTATTGGCAACGGTTGTGTGTGTGAGATGTGCCAATGGTTTATGGGGCATTGAAACAAACGTCAGCAACATTGTGGATAATAATTCCGCTGTGTTTAAGCAGTCGGCGAAGGTTGCTTGTATTCTGCTACTGGTTGGTGTCGTTGGTATATCACTGGTTAGAATTCCCAAGAAGATCAAAAATATCACCGGCCGGAAACAAGATCTTTATCGTCAGGCGATTGAGTACACCAATGAACATAACGTGGCGGGAGAGGTTGTTATGTATCCGTTCACAAAAGAGGAAACGTATTTTTTGTATTCCCGGTCTCCAGGTTTTTTTACCAGTTATTATGTTGTGGCCTTTATACCTTTGTATCAGTTTGATGCCGAGGTTCAGCAAAAAGCCTTTGAGAAATTCCGTGCGTTGGAAAAAGAATTCGGGATTGATACGTGGGCTCAGGTCAGAAAAGATCCGGCTCATTACAAGGATGCGTGGGAGGCGGCATGGGCATCTAAAATTGACCGGGATTTTGTGGAGCACTGGGCAAAAACATCGAACATTCGCTATATCATCCGTGAGAATAAACTGTCCGCCTTGCCGTATACGGTGGACTACCAAAATAATGAGTTTACGGTTTACCGACGATAAATATTGAAAAAGGAAGGGTTTTATGAATTACGAGTCGTTATCTAAAAGCAGTGAACTTAAAGCTGTTTTTATTGCCGAGGCCGGGATCAATCATGATGGAAGCCTGGAAAAAGCCAAACAGATGGTTGATACGGCGGTCAAGGCGGGGGCGGATTATGTGAAGTTTCAAAGTTTTAAGGCGGACAAACTCGTTATCAAAGGCGACGCGCCCATGAGCAGTTATCATGATAAGGGGCGACAGAAAAAAGAAAGTTTTTATTCTCTTTTAAAACGTCTGGAATTGACTAAAGAAAACCATCTTATCCTGAAGGAGTACTGCGATAAGCGTAAGATCAAATTTCTCTCGACGGCTTTTGATGAAGATTCGTTTGATTTTCTGCTTTCGCTGAAACCGGATATGGTTAAAGTGGCCTCAGGAGAGCTTACCAATATTCCGTTGCTGCGTCATATGGCGGGGGCCCAATTACCGATGATTGTTTCGACCGGTATGGCTACTCTCGGTGAGATTGAGGACGCTGTTGGTGCAATTATGAAAGAAGGCAACGACAGGATCGTCCTGATGCATTGTGTGTCGTGGTATCCGTCGGAAATCTCGATGACGAATTTAAAATACATGGACACTCTTCGAAAAGCATTTGGTTTCCCGGTGGGTTATTCGGACCACACGCTTGGTATCAACATGAGCATTGCTGCGCGTGCGTTGGGCGCGGTTATGTTGGAGAAGCATTTTACTCTTAAACAGGATGACTTTGGATGCGATCATGAAGCATCCATTAATCCCGAAGAATTATGCGCGCTGGTCCGCGGTATCCGGCAGGTGGAATCCGGCTTGGGCAACGGCGTACGGGAATTTCATGAGAAAGAATGGGGGCAAAGGCGTGTTCACCGACGGAGCGTTGTTCTTAATCAAGCAGTGAAGCCTGGTCAGGCGTTAACCGCTAAATATTTAACAACTAAACGTCCGGGAACAGGCATTATGCCTAAGTATATCAATGATGTGGTCGGCAAGAAAGCGCGGCGGGCTTTGCCGCAGGACCATGTTCTGGCCTGGTCGGATTTGGAATAGGGAGTCAATATGAAAGCATCTGTTACAAAGAACAAGAAGCGGGTGGTGTTAATCGGCGCGAGGGCCAATGGTCATGGTGGTATTGTGCTGGATACCATTCGTGAGCATAAACTACACACGGTCGTCGGTTTTCTAGACGATGCTGCAGCGTCCTCTTCAAAAGTCTTGGGGGTTCCTGTCTTGGGGCGCATCGAGGATTTCTTGAACAAGCCGACCGTCCGCGCCGACGCGTATTTCATTTGTAGTGGGGACAACGGTTTTCGCGAACGGATGTACCGGCTGCTTAAAAGTAAAGGCCTTAAGCTTGCCAATGTCATTCATCCGTCCGCAGTGATATCAAAAAGCGCGACAATTGGCGAAGGCGTTTTTGTCGGCCCCAATGTTGTTTTAACGCATAATGTCCGGGTGGGGAACGCGGTTTTGGTCAATACCGCGGCAACACTTGATCATGACAATGTGGTTGAAGATTTTGTGAATATTTCTCCCGGGTGTCATCTGTCCGGGCGCGTGACGATAAAGCAGGGGGCATTTTTAGGAACAGGGGTTTCGAT
>JBASFN010000040.1:0-3442 GCA_049653045.1 Alphaproteobacteria bacterium | reverse complement strand
GGTGTATACAGAACCGGAACACCTAAAACTTCAAAACGGGCATTTTTATAACTGATATTATGAGCTTCGCTATCATGCTCAACTTCAGAAGCCCTGAGTTGCCAGATCGGTGCTTTTTCAGGATTGGCCTTGCACGGCTCGCACGGCGTATAAATCGCATCGTCCATCGTCGTGATTGTGCCGTCTTTGCGCTTTCCCTTGTCGGCAAAAAAACGGGAACCATCGGCAAGAGTTGTTTTCAATCCCGTGACGAATCCGTCTTTAAATTGATTTTTCAATTCAACTTGTTCCGAATAATGAATATCGCCGTTTTCCTCGTTCAACACGACATGACCACTTGCCACCACCCGGTCTTCCGCGAGGTAATATACAATTTCATCGGCGCGGAAAATACGCCCGGTCTGAACCATCATCACATTACCGGACGCCGTGACAGTTCCCGCTTTTTCGTCATGCTCAATAGAATCTGCCTGCAGATCGACGGGCGCATCGGAAGCTGACCTGTCCTCAATCGCTTGTGCAGGGGCCGTATTTTCTATCGGCAAAGTATCCGCCTCATACGGGCCTTGAACAAATGGCTCCGGTCCGGTCATCAGACGCATAGAATCCGCCAACTGAATTGATGATTCCTGCGGCGGCGCGGCCTCGTCAAAAGCCGTCAAAAGCTGTGCCTGTGCGCCCAAAGGACAGGACAAACAGAAAAAACCGCACAAAAGAACTGATTTCAGTAAAAAACGCATTGAAAAATCTTTAAATCCTGCAAAAACGCCGGAACCCGTGTAAATAGTGCCCGCGAACAGGAGGCAGGGTCAAGAGGACTTATCAGCCGTCTTTGCTTTAAAAAATCCGGGCATTTCCTCGCCAAATCCCTGCACATCCCCATCATCCTCGTCGGCTTCAGGCGTTGCCACTGGCGCGTCCCGGCGCGGCGGGCGCGAAGGCTGCGATTCCCTCTGCCTTTCAAAGCGCGGCTTCTCTTCACGCGGCAGACGCGGCGCGGAACGCTCCGATCCATCCCCCCGGCCATCGACAGCCTCAACAGCGATTTTCATTTTAATAAGCTTTTCAATCGCATCGACATATTTCTGTTCGTCCGGCGTCGCTAGCATCCATGCCCGGCCTTCTTTGCCCGCACGCCCAGTTCGGCCAATACGGTGTACATAGTCGTCCGCATTGAACGGCACATCAAAATTGAAAACATGGGACACGCCATCGACATCTAGTCCTCGCGCCGCCACATCACTGCATACCAAAAGCGTGACCTTGCCGTCCTTGAATTCCTGCAAGGTCTGGGTGCGGACTTTTTGTTCCATATCACCGTTCATGCCCTTAACAGAATAGCCGCGCCGCGCCAAAAACTCGCACAGCCCTGCCATATCCCGCTTACGGTTGCAAAAAATAAAGGCGTTCTGGACTTCTTCCTTACAGATAATTTTATCCAGCGTTTCCCGTTTTCTTCTTAGATCCGTATGAACGATAAACTGCTTCACCCTGTCAGCGGTCGAAGCCGGCGGCGCAACAGAAACCTCTTTCGGATTGCTCAGGAATTTCTGGGTCAGCTTTTTAATTTCTGGCGGCATTGTCGCGGAAAACAACAAAGTCTGACGGATGGGCGACAAGCGGGAAACAATTTTCTCAATATCCGGAATAAAGCCCATATCAAGCATCCGGTCGGCCTCATCAATCACCAGAATTTTAATATCGGATAGCAATATTTTTCCACGCTCGAACAAATCCAGCAAACGCCCCGGCGTGGCGATCAAGACATCGACGCCCCGATCCAGTAATTTGACCTGCTCCTCCATCGACGATCCGCCGACCAAAAGAGCCTTCGTTAATTTTCCGTACTTGCCATAGGTGTCAAAATTTTCGGCAATCTGCGCCGCCAGTTCCCGTGTCGGGGACAGAATAAGAGAACGCGGCATCCGCGCCCGCGCCCTGCCGCCCGATAGAATTTCAATCATGGGGAGGGTAAAGCCCGCCGTCTTGCCCGTTCCCGTCTGCGCAAGACCCACAATATCACGTCCCATCAATATGATAGGTATCGCCTGCTCCTGGATAGGGGTAGGCGTGCTGTAGCCGCATTCGGTAACGGCCTTCAGGGTATTTTCGCTTAAACCAAGATCTTCAAAATTCATAAATGACAATACTGCTTTCAATTCACACAGGTTCTTATTATAAAAAATTGGAAAAAGCAACCTTTGCCTGTATTTGAGGAAAAATGTGGTACGCGATTTTTAAGGCCGGACTTTCAGGAATCCTCGTTTCTATTGTGTCGGAATCAGCCAAACGCAGCCCCGCCCTTGGCGCTTTAATTGCCTCCCTCCCCCTTGTCTCGGTTCTGGCCATGCTATGGATGTGGCGGGAAACAAAGGATTCCGAGCGCATTGCCGCCCATGCCGAGGCCACTTTCTGGTATGTTCTGCCTTCCTTGCCCATGTTCCTTGTTCTTCCGGCTTTGCTCCGCTCAGGCATGCCTTTTTATGCCGCTTTGCTCTTGTCCTGCCTGCTAACGGTTGTGCTTTACCTGGCGATGGTGTGGGGATTAAAGCGATTTGGGATCAATTTATAAGAGGCAGCCATGAAAGATAATACCTTGAATTTCGAGCCTGTTTTCGATGGCAACGGTCTGATCCCCTGCATTACCACTTCTTTATCCGGCGAAGTTTTGATGTTCGCATGGATGAATAAGGAGGCACTGGATCAAACCCTTGAAACGGGAGAGGCGCATTACTGGTCGCGCAGCCGCAAGGAACTCTGGCATAAGGGAGCCACCAGCGGCGAGACGCAAAAAATCCTCGCCATGCGTATCGACTGCGATCAAGACTGCCTCTGGATCACTATTGAAATGCAAGGCGCGAAACAAGCGGCCTGCCACACTGGGCAACGGAGTTGCTTTTACCGCCACATCGTCAAAAGTAACGACGGCTCAATTAAACTGGTTTTTGAAGGCTAATCTTCGTGCGCATGTTCGTGCGCGGCATGGTCATGCCCGCCGCCGGGTGTTACACCCATACCCCTATGAAATACGCCATAGATCAATAAGTTCACAACAAACAGGATCGTCGCAATTTTTAAGAAAACCCTCGTCTTGCTCTTTTGGGGGGCACAAGGGCCATGACAGCATCCTGTATCATGGCAGTCGATTTTCTCGCTGTAATAATAAAGCCACCACCCGCCGACAAGGATAAGCGCCGACACAATAATCATGGGAATTTCATAGTGGTGCATCGCATCGTGAAATGTCGCCCACCCCGCAGGTAACGCCGAAATAAACCCAAGCCCCGACAGCAAAGCCAGAACACTAAACACCGTCGGCAGGACGCAGCAAAACACATGGCTGGCCTCGGACACGATCAGGGCTGTAAATATGGCGTTTTTATACTTTTCCACGGCAGCTTATCCTAAAATTTGATTTTCGTTATATTATAACATACGATGG
>JBASFN010000039.1:0-7493 GCA_049653045.1 Alphaproteobacteria bacterium | reverse complement strand
AACTTGCCCTTGCTGCCCAGCAGCTTGTTACGCGCCGATACGATCAAGGCGGGCGTAATATCAGCCATGGCATAAGCGCCAAGCTCTTTCTCCCAATAAGCCAGGTAGTTTGCCAGATTTATATTGCTGGCCTTTTCATAGATAAGGATCTCGGTGCGGTAACGCTCCAGCGCATCGGAGAATGTAAATTTGCGGGCCTGGCTGGTTTTAAAATACCGCCCCTCGCGGATGGCGGCCTCTGTCTGCTGTACCCAGCGCCTGGCATCGGTCAGGCGCTCAAAGGTCGCAATCTGCTGCGGATGCCCTTTGATCCGTACTCTGGCGCGGTAGGATGCCACCCCACCGCTTAACTCTCTTTTCTCAATTGTCGCCATAATAACTCAAAATAGAACAAAACAAGCACGAGCATCAAGCCATCAATCGCAAATGATTGCAACTCTTAAGGGTTTATCACAAAAAATGACGGTGGAACAAAGAGTTGCGGGATTCATGCACTTGTATGGGACAGTGAAAGGGACAATTTATCGTAAGTTATTGTTGTTATTTGTTTCTTACTGTCCCATGAGTGTCCCATGGAGCCAAAAAACGAAAAGCGCCTTTCGGCGCCATCGATTTAAGTCATTGAAATATAAAAGAAAAAATTGGTTGCGGGAGTAGGATTTGAACCTACGACCTTCAGGTTATGAGCCGTATCTATGATATATCCAACTAATTGATTTTATTTTATATTTTAGATTTTAAAATGTGTATGTGTAATACAGTGTGTAAGTAAATAGGGCTATTTCAGGGTGATTTTCATCTTTATAGACAGCCTTATTTTTTGTAAGCCTGCCCTCCTTTCACCAACACCAAAACAAAATCCTATCATTTTTAATCATTTTTCCTATCATTCGTGATAGGATTCTTATGGATTGATGAGAGGATAAAATTTGCCATGGAGATCACGTCACGACAAAAAGAGATCATCGATATTGTTGGCGCTCAAAATGGCGCATCTATTTCGATGATAAAGGATGGCCTCCGTGAAAGCGTGAGCATCCCCACTCTTAACAGAGAACTGGCGGCATTGGTGGCGGGCAATTACCTGATTAAAGCAGGTAAAGGACGCGCCACATCTTACAAAATTGCGCCAGCTTATAAAATTTTTGCCCCCGTTGATACGTCTGAATATTTCGAGCTGGGGCCGGATGCCCGCCATGCGCAAACGGGTTTTAACGAGAATATACTATCGTTTCTGGAAGAGACCCAGCTTTTTTCCCCTAAAGAACAAGACTGGCTTGAGAGATTGAAACAAAAATACCAAGAGAATATTTCAGATTATCCTGCAACATTGTTTCAAAAGGAATTGGAACGCTTAACCATTGAACTCAGCTGGAAATCTTCTCAAATCGAAGGAAACACATACTCACTGCTTGAAACCGAAAGGCTGTTCAAGGAAAAAGAAGAGGCGCAAGGCAAACCTAAAGAAGATGCCACTATGCTGCTGAACCACAAGGACGCACTGGATTATTTGCTGGCACATAAAAAGATTGCCAAAACACTTAATCTGCGATTATTGGAAGAAATACATTCTCTTCTCATCAAGGATTTGGGTGTTGGACGCAATGTCCGCTCGCGCACGGTCGGTATCACCGGAACCGCCTATAAACCGCTGGACAACCAATACCAGATCAAAGAGGCCGTAGAGCGCATGTGCCGCGTTATCAATGCCAGAGATAATGGTTTTGAAAAGGCCCTTCTGGCCGTGGCGTTAATTTCATATATCCAGCCTTTTGAAGATGGCAATAAGCGCACAGGCCGGATGGTCAGCAATGCCCTTCTGATAGGGGAAGGCATATGCCCGCTATCTTACCGCAGCGTAGACTCAATAGATTATAAAAAAGCTATGCTGTTATTTTACGAACAAAACAATCTGGCCGCTTTTAAGAAAATATTCATGGAGCAGATCGAGTTTAGCGTGAAAAATTATTTTCAGTAATTTCACTGATTTTGCCTTAGGAGCCTTGATCCGGCGTGGTCGCAGGTTCAAATCCCGAGCCGGGAATTGAACTGTCCGGAATTCCATGCCCCCATTTGTACCCTGAAAAAACTTTGCTTCAGCCCTTCTCAAACCTTACGCATCAGTAAGTGCTCTACTCCAGAGTGCTTTATAAGACCTTGCGAACTGACATAGCGGATTCAATCGCTTGTCACTTCCCCGTTTTTCCCTTATTTTCTCTTAAACCAATCCGCACCGAGGGCGCTTTTGTGAAAACAGACGTAATGACCATTCGTGAGCTTGCTGCCTATCTAAAGATGGCAGAAAAGACGCTTTACCGTTTGGCGGCGGAAGGCGCTGTTCCCGGCTTTAAGGTCGGCGGCTCATGGCGCTTCCGCAAAAGTGAGATTGATAAGTGGATTAAGAAGCAAGAAACGGATGCCGCGCAATGAACATCGGCAAGATAGAGGAAAACGTACAAAGCCTGATTAAGAACCTCTCCAAGGAAGAGTTCGTCTATGACCTATTGCTTGCCTATGATCTGCCAAAAGCGTCAATCACACGCCTAAAAACAGGCGCGTATAATCTTTCTAAAAATAAAGGCGGCTCTTTGTTTGAAGGTGGCCGTGAAATTCTCTGGAAGAAAAAGCTGCTGTTTAAAGAGGTTTTTGATAAAGACCTTCACGCCTTCATTGATAATCTGCGCCGTGATGAAGATTCTATGAAACATAGTCCCCGTTTTATGATCGTGACCGATTATAAAACGCTATTGGCATACGATACCAAAATCAAAGATACGCTGGATGTTGAATTAAAAGACCTTCCAAAGCACTTTGACTTCTTTCTGCCTTGGGCAGGAATGGAGAAAGCACAATCCAAGCTTGAAAACCCAGCCGATGTCAAAGCTGCCGAAAAAATGGCCAAGCTTTATGACCTTATACGGCAGGACAACCCTGACGATTTCAAGGATCGGGAGGCATTACATCGGCTTAATATCTTTTTATCTCGATTGCTTTTCTGCTACTTCGCAGAAGACACAGAGATTTTTACAAACGGAATTTTCACTTCCAGTATCATTTCTCATACACAGGAAGATGGCAATGATTTAGATGAATATCTGGATCGCCTTTTTGACGTTCTTAATGACGACACGCGCAAGAACCTACCTAAATATCTTGAAGCCTTTCCTTACGTCAACGGCGGTTTATTTGGTGAGCGCCATAAATCGCCTAAATTCAGCCCCCGTTCACGCAAAATGCTCATTGAGTGTGGAAGTGAACTAAACTGGTCTGAAATTAACCCGGATATTTTCGGCTCAATGATTCAAGCTGTCGTGCATCCTGACCAGCGCGGCGGCATGGGAATGCACTACACCTCTGTTACCAACATTATGAAGGTGATTGAGCCACTTTTTTTGAATGACCTTCATAAGGAATTCGAGAAGAACAAACACAATCCGCAAAGACTGGACAAGCTGCTGTCGCGGCTTTCCACTATTCGTGTTTTTGACCCTGATTGCGGCTCTGGAAACTTCCTGATTATCGCTTACAAAGAATTGCGGAAACTTGAAATTGATATCCTCCGTCAAATTAAGAAAATCAGTGAAGCTGCATCAGGCTTTGACGATGCACAAAAATCACTAATACCTAAAGATCAGCTTAACTTTGCTTCGGCTTAACCACATCGGTAGATATAGTTCGTTCCATCAATCGTAATCTGGCTGTAATCCATGCCGAGATCATATGCAATTGCTTTATAGTCGATGTAGTTTTGTAGGGATTTAGGAATTTCTCCGTATAAGCCTTCTTCAACAAAATGCTCTGCTAACTCCTTGAGCCTATCCATTTGATACCATGTGACGTCGAGTTGGTCAGGGCTATCCGTGCCTAGGTCAAAGCTATAGCCATTATGCCCTACGGCTATGATGATCCTGATTTTATCGTCTTCGCTCCATTCTTCTGTGGCTTTCAAATAAGCGGGAAAGTTTCCTTGATGAACGCCAAGCGCCTTGAATAAATCTACGTCTATGCTCTCACCGTCAATAAATTGTAGTTCAAATTCTTCGACTGGCTGACCGTAGGAATTTCTAAGCTTTCCGGCTTTAACGTTATATTCCTCAACAGTCTCAAAAAAGAAACCGTCAGCGCTGATGTCGTAGGGCTGAGCAAAAAAGTTCGGCATGGTCTTAACTCCTCAATGGGTTCGGGTTGCGTCAATGCAACCTTGGCTCCCGCCGAGGGTGGGGGTAGAAAACGCAAGGGCGGTACAAGCTGAGGGGTATCACCCGGCCTGCACGAAACGTAGTACAGGAAGGTTGGGGATACGGCTTGTGCCGTTTATCAAAGACCCTTGCGGCGCGAGGGGCGAAGCTCCTTAGCCTCTTTCTGATTATCGCTTGGCCATGTGCGGTCCTTCGCACCTGCTCCACGGTTGGCATGTCTGACCGTGGTTCTCTTCATCCTGAGCATCTGGATTTTGCGCTGCACACCTTCTGGCGGCGGCTGTGTTTCTGCTCCTATCATTTCTCATTTTAACCAAGTTTTTTTCTGCCGTTTTCGGCCCGTCTTTCTCTGCCTTTCGTTTTGATGTGTCCGAGGCAAGAAAGGCTCCGATTTCCGGGGCTTGTTGAAACGGAAGTAAAAACGATGACTAAACTGATTACACGCTACGAACTGATAACACTGAACCTTACATCCTCATTTTCTTCGTCAAAACTTGATTGAAGGCTGCTTATTTCAGTCGGCTCCCACCCATGCCCCAAAACTATATTATCTGTTATGTCTGAGGATTTCCCATGAATATGCAGAATATTTTCGCTAGGAATATCGTAGAGTTTTTGCAACGAAGGGGTGTAATTAAAATTAAGGAATATTGCAGTTTTATCGATTTTAAGGCACTTCTCCTTAATAGTATCGGCATCAGGAATATTTAACTGGCGAACCCAGTCAGCAAAACACCCTCTCATTTTTTTAGAGATTGCCTCTACAGCCTGATTGATTTCATATTGGTAGTCATGATGATAAGAGTCGCTCCAATCGTCAGCGCCATATCCAACAAGGAACATTGAAGCATCATCAATTACATCGCAAACGCATAAGCCACAGTCGGGAACTGGTCTGACGGCTCTATGTATTGGAATTCGACCTCCCAATAATATTCCGCCGCGCTGGCAAGCGTTCTCTGGTTGGCAAGGACGATCCCCTCCTGCGCGTTCAGGATGATCGCCCGGCCCATATCGCTGCGCGCGCCGAAACGCTCGTTGTACGCGGGCGAAAAATCATGGACTAGCTTGTTATTGTTGGTGGCTCCCGGCGCGACGTTCAAAAGCTCCAGAGAGCGCCGGATCGATCCGGGGAACTCCTTGACGTTCGGATTCCCCTGCGACAGCCAGATGGTGGATGTCGTGACCAGGGCGCCATAGCCGTTCAGCGTATCGGTGAACGGGTTCTCATAGGCTTCCGCAAGCATGGGCGTGTACCGGATCGGGGAGTCGATGCAGCCGTTCA
The DNA here is from genome assembly GCA_049653045.1 of Alphaproteobacteria bacterium. Classification (GTDB taxonomy): domain Bacteria; phylum Pseudomonadota; class Alphaproteobacteria; order Micavibrionales; family Micavibrionaceae; genus UBA7657. The sequence goes on along the minus strand of JBASFN010000039.1, from coordinate 2,009 downwards.
GCAGGACAATGTCGCTGTTGGCCGTTTCTCCGGCGATGCCGACCGGCGTCACGGGTTCTCCGCCCTGCGGCTTCGTCATGCGGATCAGGTTCAGGATGGGCTGGTCCTCAAAGACGGCGCTGCCCATCCACAAAGCGCCGAGCTGCTCGAAACGCATTTCATAAACTTCGATGACGGCGCCGCTGCCGATATTGTTCATGATGCTGATAAAGGCGAACGTGCTGCGCGGGAAACCAAGGACCGGGCGTTTGATCGTGTAGTGGATGCCGTCGATTTTCAGGAGCACGACCAGCAGGAACGACCGGGGGCGCGGGAAAAAATTCTGGGTTCCGACCTTGTGCGTCAGGGCAATCCCTTCGCCCTCACGGATCTTAATGGGCTGGGTCAAATTATTGGTCAGGCCGTAGGATATGAGCCTGCCGTTCACGAGGCCGAAACCGATGATATTGGCGTTGACGGCGTTGAGAGCAGAATCGTGAAATATGGCGCTGCCGCGAAAGGCGAAATACTATGTGTACAAAACAGGAACGCTTTGGGCAAGCAACTTTTCTAAAATTGAGCACAGTGGCGTGGAAAAAGGCAGAATTTTTTGCGGATAATTGTTTGATTCTATGGACTAAAGTGGTTTCTAATAAAACAAAAGAATTGGAAAAGTACGATGGATATAAATATTTCAGGCCGAGCCCTTAATAATATCGGACAGATCAATGTCATTTTAGGGAAAAACGGCTGTGGCAAAAGCGGTCTTCTGAGGCATCTGGATCAACATTATAAGGGAATCGGACAAAATATTGGCCTTGTTAAATATCTGAGTCCGGAACGAGGCGGACAGCTCATATCTGAATCAGGTGTATTTGATGCCATTCAAAACAGTATTGATTGGGGGCCTAATCAGCGCCGCAGAAACCGCGTCGATAACTTCCGTCAGATGAGCATGGCGGAGTTTAAAATATTGGAAACACTGGTTTTAAGAACGATAGAAAATGACAGAGAAATCAGGAATTCTGATTTTACATTTGAAGATACAATTGAACAGATTAACAGACTATTGGATAACATCAAAGTAACACGCGGAAATCGTAGCGGCTTTGAAACCAAAGGTAAGACCGATAATGCTGATCGCCAGCCAGATCATTTAAGCAGTGGAGAATCCGAGCTCATAAGTGTTGCCATTGAAATCCTTTCCTTCGTTTATCAAACAAAGAGCAACGGTAATGCGGACAAAGATCATATCCTTTTGCTGGATGAGCCCGACGTACATCTGCATCCGGATCTTCAGGCGCGTCTGGTAAAATTGCTGGTAGACAATGTGCGTGACCAGCGCATCACCGCCTTCATTGCAACCCACAGCACGGCCTTTCTGGGAAGTCTGGATCCGGAATTAACGCATGTGTGCTTTATGCGATCCGGTGCAACGACATATGATTTCCTAGCCATATCGGAAGCCTTGGAGAGAACGCTTCCCATTTTTGGCGCGCACCCACTGTCAAATGTTTTCAACAACAGTCCTATCCTTTTGGTGGAAGGAGAAGATGATGAGCGTATATGGCAACAGGCGGCAAGATCATCACATAACCGGATTAAAGTCTGGCCATGCGCTGCTGGTGATGTCCAGTCTCTGGACGAATATGAAGATACAGTATCGTCCATTATCGATGCTGTTTATGATGATGCGGAAGCGTACTCTTTACGTGATAGGGATGAAGAACCTTATGATATCAGCGATAAAGCGAATGTAATTCGTAGCCGTTTGAATTGTCGGGCGGCAGAAAACCTCATTTTATCCGATGACGTACTTTTGCTTCTGGGAACCACATGGGCGGACATGCAAGCCAAGACCACTGATTGGATAAGCAGAAATCCAAGTCACGCAAAGAATAGCTTTATGACCGTATTTGCAAGAAACCTCGACCGCAGAAATGCGAATTTGAAAGAAATCCGCCTTATTCTTATGGATCTTGCAGGATCAAACAAACCATGGGAAGTAGCCGTAGGCCAAGGGATTGCTG
>JBASFN010000038.1:0-6563 GCA_049653045.1 Alphaproteobacteria bacterium | reverse complement strand
AGGCGTATTATAGGCCGATGCCAAGGTTTGGATTGGGGGAGGGCATTCATGCCGCCGCCGATATTTCGGATGGGTTGATTGCTGATCTGGGGCATATCTGCCGGGCATCTGGCTGTGGAGCGCGGGTAGAGTTATCAACGCCGCCCTTTTCGGCGGCCGCCCTGAAGACGGGGGTATTGTTCAAGGATCTGCTGACCGGGGGGGATGATTATGAATTGGTGCTGGCCGTGCCGCCGGACAATTCGGGGTGCGTGATGGGGCGGCTCCGGGACGGAGGGTTAAATCCGTTTCAGATCGGTCATTTTGTTGCGGACAATACAGGAGTGCGGGTTTTCGATAAGGGACAGGAGATTGAGATTAAAAAACCCGGATGGGCGCATTTTTAGGTTTATTCTTCGTATGCCGGGGGTTGCCTTTCAGACCCCAAGGGAGTATGAAGAAGGGCAATTAAACCAATAAAAACAGGCAAAACCATGACCCAGATCGTTGTCCCCGTCCTTGGCGAATCCGTGACTGAAGCGACCGTTGCACAGTGGCTTAAAAAAGAGGGCGAAACCGTCAAGCGCGATGAACCCATCGTCGAACTGGAAACCGATAAAGTGACGCTGGAGGTGAACGCGCCTTCGGACGGTGTGATTTCTAAAATTATCGCAGGCGAGGGGCAGAATGTTGGTGTTGGGGCGATCCTCGGCGAGCTTTCCGCCGCGAATGATACGGCCAAGCCTGCCTTGGTTGTTGCCGCCAAGGCTCCAGCCGCGCCGCAAAAAGCCGCCGCGAATGAAGAGCCGAAATTATCGCCAAGCGTGCGGAAAATGATGGGCGACAATAATGTCGATGCCGATCAGGTGAAACCGGATGGCGGGCGCGTAAGCAAGGAAGATGTAGAAAAATTCCTGGCTGGGGCGGTGAGCGCACCAACTCCCGCTACGTCAAAATCAACGCCGCAGGCCGCGCCAAAACCACCGCGTGAGACAGGCGAGCGGGAAGAGCGCGTGCGGATGACGAAACTGCGTCAGGTGATCGCCCGCCGTTTGAAGGAAGCACAAAACACCGCCGCCATGTTGACCACGTTTAACGAGGTAGACATGGGGCCTGTGATGGCCTTGCGGAACGAATACAAAGACGTATTCGAGAAAAAGCACGGGATCAAGCTGGGCTTTATGTCGTTTTTCGTGAAGGCGGCGATTCAGGCACTCAAGGAGTTCCCATCCGTGAATGCCGAGATCGACGGCGAGGACATTATCTACAAGAATTTCTATGATATTGGCGTGGCCGTGTCGACGCCGCAAGGGTTGATCGTTCCCGTGATCCGCGATGCCGACCAGATGTCGATGGCGCAGATTGAAAAGGCGATTGTCGATGTCGGCAGCCGCGCCCGCGATGGAAAATTGAAGATGGACGAAATGACGGGGGGCACGTTTACCATTACGAATGGCGGCGTGTTCGGATCGCTCCTGTCCACGCCTATTCTCAATACGCCGCAATCGGGCATTTTGGGGATGCATAAAATCCAGCAACGCCCGATGGTGATGAAGGATGGCAAGATCGAGGCGCGGCCGATGATGTATCTCGCCCATTCCTATGACCACCGCATGATCGACGGGCGCGAGGCCGTGTCGTTCCTCGTGCGTGTGAAAGAGGCAATCGAAGATCCGCAGCGTTTATTGCTGGATGTTTGATGAAATTGTCACCCCCGCGAAGGCGGGGGTCTGGCACAATTAAGGTGCAACGCTTTGCGTTGCGCAATATATCCGGTTCCCCGTTCACGCTCCGCTTTGCGTCGCTGTCGGGGATGACAGAGTGGTTATAATCCCCGCACCCATCAATCGTTTTAGTGCCGCGAGCGCGTCCGGATCACGTGCTTTTGCCGGATCGCCGATGATGATATGCGTCAATTCCGCGCCAACCATGTCCACAAGTTCGCGGGATGTGGGCGTTCGGCTGGCGTAGAGGTATCCGTTATTTATTTTGAGGCCATAGCGCGCCGATGTCATCAGGACACGGTTGAGGGGCTGGAGGAACGAACTGTATTTGTCGTCGGTTTTTTCAACCGTCTGCGCGGTATAACCGGGGCAGGGGTGGCTTTCGGCAGAGACGATATAAGATTGTCCCGATTTGTTTGATGCAATGGCCAGCGCAAAATTTCTGTCGCGGTAATATCCTTTTTTTGTGCCAATCAGCAGGGTAAAAAAATCCTTTGATGGCGCGTTGTTGAGTAACGTGACAATCGCGGGGCGTTCGATGATCGGGGTGAAATCGGGCGCGATTTTTAAAATGTCTTCTATTCGTTTTTCCTTGCGGAATATCCGGTGGACGTTGATGCCGGCCTTTTCACAGATGCGGAGCGACATGCTTTCAAAGTGATCACCCCGGCGGAGGGCAAAGTCCTTGGAAAATCCCTTATGGTCGATATAGAGGTTTTTAATGCCGGCCTCGGCCATGTTCTTGACGCAGTTGGGGCAGGGCAGATCGGTGACATACATCGACGCGCCGTTCGATCCTGGCGCGGCGAGGAGGCACGCGGTTTCGGCATGAAGCGTGCCGCTGGAATTGCCGATGCGGGTTTCCGTGCCGAAAGATTCTTGTATTGGAAGCGGCCAGTAATTCGTGCGGGATATTGAGAAGGCCTGACCATCCGCGCCCGCTCCAGCCAGCGTCGCCGCGACCTTGTTGGTCGGGTGCGGACTGGTGCCGACAATATCGACAGCGTCTTGCATGAGGGTGAAATGATTGGGCATGGGTGTTTCGGTGATGGATGGCACTTCTCGTTATGATTTTACAGTAAGCCTTCGGTAAAACAAAATCTCTAATTGCAGAAATTGAATGCTGTTGCTGGTTTGGCGGTTGGCTGGGGGTCGTTTGTACTTGGTGGAGGTTCCGGTGATTCAGTTTTTTTGAGACTGTTTTTTTCTTCGGGCTTCAGTTTGCTGGTGTCCAGCGCATCTGCCCCGACATACAATCCGATGCTGCCATATGTTGAATCCTCTTTGGAAATATAATAGCCGATAGCCTCACCTTTGACTTTGACAACCTGGACATTCAAGCTTTTATCTATGCATTGTTCGCCCAGTTTTGGGTCTCCGGTGTTTGTCCTTGGTTCAAAAAAACCTGCGGTATCCAGAAATTTTTGTGGGGTCGTGTCCTCAAATTTTGGGGCAACGGTTTTGCCGTCCGCCAGCGTGGGGGAAAAATTACCCTGTTCATCTAATCCATGCGTGTTGATTTCTTTTGAGACGGTCAGTTTGTCTATGTTGGTGCTGTTGATCTTTACGGGTTCGCTGTAGCTAATATTAGGACCGGTTTGTTTTGGGGTAAGCCAATAACTGTCAGCTTTTTCGTGGCTGTTCGTGATTGCCTGTTCATTATCGCCCATGAAAACACCCACCAACCATTATGTATAGTATTAACGCAGTTTTGCGGTTCATACAAAACTTCCCATTACTATTGATGCGCTTTGAAGGTTAAAAAATTATTAACATATTGATGGTAGTCTGATCCCGGACATTATTGGGGACGTGTTTTGGCGGATACCAAGGTTTACGGATCGAAAGAGACCCTGAAGGGTATGGGGAGTGTCGCGCAAATTGTCGATGACTGGGCGGGGAAGAATGTTATTGCCATCAGTGCGGCGGACTTACCCTCGAAGGAAGAATTGAAAAAATTGCCAACGTCGCAGCAAGATCAATTTTTCATTGATGCCATCAAAAAATATCACCCCGAGATGACGCCGGAGCAGGCGCAGAAGATAAACAATGCGGGGGTTGCCCTTTCGTCCATGACGGTCAAAGGCTGGATTGGTGTGCTTATGCCTCAAGCTAATCTTCCCTTTGTTATATTGGTTGTGCCGGATCCGAAGATGACTAAGGACGAATTGGTGTCGACTATGACAGCGAATTACGTGAAGCCAGGGGATTTTAAAAATATTCCCGGTGACAAGGATGATTGGGTTTTTCTGGCGATGGCGCATGAGGCAGGACATTTAAAGGATCCCCAAGGGCCGATCGGTGTGCGCGGTGAATTATATGCGCAGAAAAGCGGGATGGAGACGTATTATGAATCGCTGGCGGCGGGAATGAGTCTCGATCCCAGAGTGCCGGAGGCAGCGCGGGCACTGTATGCGCTCGGGGCAGGCAAGGGCGTTGAAGATCATGCAATCGCGCCGGCGTTGCAAATGCCGGGTGAGAAAGGCGCGTTCGCTCACACCGGGGTAGAATCTTTTTATGTATCAAACCTCATCCGTGACAAGGTAATTGCGATTGTGAATGCCGAGACGGAAGGAGGGCACGAGGAGGCCGAAAAAATGGTTTCCGAAAATCCCAGGCTTTTTGTCGAGACGGTCAAAAGGTTAAACCATGCCGGAGCTTTTAAGGATGATCCGGTTGAGCAGAAGGCCGCGGACATTATTATGAACGGTGCGGATCGATACATGAAGTCGTCGGATACAGACCCCGATAGTGACTCGCGGTTTGCACCCTCCCTTTCAGAGGACAGCCAGTCCAACCCAGCCGTTTCCACGCCCAGTTTCACTTATAAGCCCGGTTAATATTTCTTTAACATATTATTTATAAAATAGGGCGTGCCGGGTATGGTTTCTTGGTAGGGGTATCTTTTGGGCTGGACAGATTTTTTTAACGGGATAGAGGGTCAGAAGCCTGCCGTTCAGGTGGGTTTAGAGGATAACAGCCTCGTTGAGGCCGCGTCCGGTGCGGCGGAAGATCGGATCGTTGGCGGTCTTCAGGAAGTGCTGGAAAAATTCGGGACAAAAGGGAAGGTCATTTCCAAGATTTTTGGCGTTGCCCATACGGCCAAGTCAAAATCCGAGACAGCCGGTTCCGTTGTTGATCTGGTGCAGGAAATCAAAGAAAAAAAGCCGGGGGAACTGGTGCAGGAGGCGGCAAGTTTAAATCCTTATGGGATGTATGTTTCAGAGGTCTTTAATATCGGGCAGGATGTCGATCACAAATTTATTGTCGGTGATAGGAAGCTAGCGTCTGAATCCGGGATATTTGCGCTCGCGGATGCGGTTATGGGGGCGGCGACGGCTCCGGCAAATCTGAATGAGGTTCTGAAGCGGCAGTATGAGTTGCTTGAGAATCCATTTGTAAAAGAGGCCGTTGTCCTTGGCAGGGATCCCGAGAAGGTGATCGAGATGCTGCGCGACCCAGCGTACAGAGCCAAGATAGAGGATATTTTAAAAGCGCATGATAATGTTGAAGCCCTGGCGGCGGTGAAGAAATTTGGTGAGCTTGAGACCTATAGGCTGGACTATATGAAGAAGATGAATCTTTTTGCCTCTGCGGGGGCGGGTATGCCGGAAATATCTTAAAGTCATAATTGAGGTGTACAGGGTTTCATCCTCTTGTCACCGTTTGCTTCCCCTTGTATAAATTCCTCTCATCCGTGAATAGAGGAAAATCATGTCAGAAAAATTCGATGTTATCGTTATCGGCGCAGGCCCCGGCGGCTATGTGTGCGCCATTCGTTGTGCTCAGCTTGGGATGAAGGTGGCTTGCGTCGAGAAGCGAGCGACTTTGGGCGGGACGTGCTTGAATGTGGGGTGCATACCCTCGAAGGCTTTGCTCAGCGCATCGGAAAAATACGAGGCGGCTGGGCATCATTTCGCTGAATTCGGGATCGAGGTCGGCAAGGTCGGTATGAACCTGAACGCCATGATGAAATTTAAGGATGATGTGGTCACGGCCAACACCAAGGGCATCGAATTCTTGTTCAAAAAGAACAAGGTCACGCATCTGAAGGGCGCGGGGGAAGTTGTGGCGGCTGGCAAGGTAAAAGTCGGCGGCGTTGTTTATGAATGCAAAAATATCGTGATCGCCACGGGGTCGGATGTGATTTCCTTGCCCGGAATTGAGATTGATGAAAAGCGGATTGTGTCCTCGACGGGCGCGCTTGCGCTGGAAAAAGTTCCGGAGTCGATGATTGTCATCGGCGGCGGCGTGATCGGCCTTGAGATGGGAACGGTCTGGCGGCGGTTGGGCGCGAAGGTCACCGTCATTGAATTCATGGATAATATCCTGCCCGGCATGGACGAGGAAATCCGGAAAGAGGCGTTGAAGATCTTCAAAAAGCAGGGACTGGAATTCAAATTATCAGCCAAGGTGACGGCGGCGAAATCATCATCAAAGAATGTAGCGTTGACGGTGGAGCCTGCGGCGGGCGGGGCGGCGGAGACGCTAACCGCTGATGTTGTGTTGATGGCGATTGGCCGCAAGCCCTATACGGAGAATCTCGGGCTGGAATCCGCGGGCGTGGCGATGGACGAGCGCAAGCGCATCAAGACGGATGCCCATTTTGAAACGAATGTAAAAGGTATTTATGCGATTGGCGACGTGATCGCGGGGCCGATGCTGGCACACAAGGCGGAGGATGAAGGCGTCATTCTCGCCGAGATGCTGGCGGGACAGAGCGGGCATATTGATTACAACAAGGTTCCGGGCGTGGTGTATACGTGGCCGGAGGTGGCCAGCGTCGGCAAGACCGAGGAGCAGCTAAAGAAAGAGGGCGTGGAATACCGCGCCGGGAAATTCCCGTTCATGGCCAATGGC
>JBASFN010000037.1:0-11878 GCA_049653045.1 Alphaproteobacteria bacterium | reverse complement strand
AAAATGGAAGATTTCGTCTCGTTTGATCTATGGATTCCCGCCTGCGCGGGAATGACGGTAGAGGGGCGGGAATGACGGTTTAGGGGAGGTTGAATGACGGTAGAGGGGCGGGACGAAGTCCCGACGTGGCAATCCAGAATGATGGGTAGACTGGATTGCTTTGTCGCTGCGCTCCTCGCAATGACGGTGTATGTGGTGCAGGATTTGGAAACCACAAATAGACACGAATAAAAAATATTTTTAATGCAAAGTACACAAAGGAAAACAAAGTCTCTATTTTAATTTCATTCTTATTTTCTCAGGGCGTTTAGAAGATCCATCGGCAGGGGCAGTAGCATGGTGTTGCCCTTGGCGTTCACAAATTCGCCTATTGTGCCCAAATAGCGGAGTTGCATGGTTTCGGGGCGTTTGGCGAGGATGGCGGCGGCCTCGTCGAGTTGTTGCGCCGCCTGTAGTTCACCCTCCGCGTTGATGATTTTGGCGCGGCGTTCGCGTTCGGCTTCGGCCTGTTTAGCGATAGCGCGCACCATCGACGGGTCGATGTCGATATGTTTGATTTCAACATTTGTGACCTTGATGCCCCAGCTTTCGGTCTGGTGATCGAGGATGTCTTGGATGTCCTTGTTCAATTTATCGCGGTTGGCGAGCATTTCATCCAGTTCGTGCTTGCCAAGGACGGAGCGGAGGGTGGTCTGGGCGAGTTGGCTGGTGGCCACCATGAAATCTTCGACGCGGTTGATGGCGAAGGCGGGTTCCACCACGCGGTAGTATAAGACCGCGCTGACCTTGACCGAGACGTTATCGCGGGAGATGACGTCCTGCGGCGGTACGTCGTCGGTGCGGACGCGCATGTCGATCAGGACCATGTTCTGGATGCCGGGAAAAACGAAGTTGATGCCGGGGGAGCGGCTGCTGGAATATTGGCCGAACGTATAGACCACGCCGCGTTCATATTCGCGGACAATTCGCATGGAGGCGAAGGCGAGGGCGATGAGAGCCACAAGAACCGGTGCGAAAAACATCATGGGCGAGTCTCCTTTTTTAATGCCGGATCCCCGCCTGCGCGGGGATGACAGTTGGGTTGCGGGGATGACAGTGTAATTATACCTTTACCATTAAAATCAGTCCTTCGATGGCGGTGATGGTGACCTCTTCGCCGTTGCCGATGTCCATGATGCTGTCGGATTTGGCCTTCCAGAGTTCGCCGTTGATGCTGACCTGTCCTTTGTTTCCGTTCCATTCGGTGATAGTGGCACGCTGGCCGATCATGCTTTCGGTTCCGGTGCTGACCTTATGGCGGCGGTAGCGCAGGATGACGGCGGTGGAGGCCGCGAGCAGGACAAATTCAACAAAGGCAATGCCGAACAACGCCCCCCAGCCGACCTGAACGCCGAACAGCGAGGTGTCGCCCGTTTGGATGGCGTATCCAATCAGGAGGGCGAGGACGCCGTTAAAGCCAACCAGCCAGAACGTGCCGAGGGCGATTTCAGCGACGATTAAAAGCGCGCCCGTGATGAACAGGAAATTCGCCGCATTGGCGGCCGTCATATAACCCAATAGATAAAGCGCGGTGATTATACTGGCGATCATGCGGCCTCCGCTTTTGCATTATTAAGTTCCTTGATTAAAGCATCCCCCATGCCCGATGTCGAGACTTGTGTGCAGCCGGGTGCCATGATGTCGGCGGTGCGGATTCCCTTGTTTAGAACGGTTTTAGCGGCCTGTTCTATGGCATTGGCTAGTGCGGGTTGGCTGAGGGAATAGCGCAGCCCCATTGAGAGGCTGAGGATTGTGGCAAGGGGGTTGGCTTTGCCTTGTCCCGCGATGTCGGGGGCGGAGCCGTGGACGGGTTCAAACAGCCCCGGCGATTCGGGATTGCCAAGTGAGGCGGATGGCAGCATGCCGAGCGATCCGGTCAGCATCGCGGCTTCGTCTGATAATATATCGCCGAACAAATTGTCGGTGACGATGACGTCGAACTGGGCGGGGTTACGGAGTAACTGCATCGCGCAGTTGTCGGCGTACATATGTTCAAGCTGGACATCTTTGTAGTCGGCGTGAAGGGTGGTGATTTCCTCACGCCATAACTTGCCGGATTCCATGACGTTGGCTTTTTCGCAAGATGTGACTTTGTTTCGGCGTTTGCGGGCGAGGTCAAAGGCCACGCGGCCGACGCGCCGGATTTCCGAGGTGGTGTAGGTTTGTGTGTTGAAGCCCCGGCGTTCGCCGTTCGCCAGTGTTTCAATGCCGCGAGGCTCGCCGAAGTAAACGCCGCCTGTCAATTCGCGGACGATCAAGATGTCGAGTCCCTTGACGATTTCCGGTTTTAAGGAGGACGCGTCAATGAGCGCATCGAATACAATGGCGGGGCGCAAGTTGGCAAACAGATCGAGTTCCTTGCGGAGGCGGAGTAATCCTGCCTCGGGGCGGAGGGTATAGTCTACGTCGTTCCATTTTGGGCCGCCAACCGCGCCGAGTAAGATAGCGTCTGATTGTTTGCATTGTTTCAGCGTAGCATCGGATAGGGGCGTGCCGAATGCGTCGTAGGATGCGCCGCCGATGAGGCCGTCTTCGGTTTGGATATTCGCGCCTTTTGTATTGCACCACGCGATGATTTTTTTTGCTTCGGCCATAATTTCAGGGCCAATTCCATCGCCGGGGAGGATCATCAATTTTTGGGTCATGGTTTTTCCTTGTAAAAAACGCCCTCTATCTGGAGTTGGCGGTTCAGGGGTTTGGAAAAGCTTATATTTTCCAGCAAATGCGGCCTGAATCCCTTTGATCCCAGAAAGGCGATAATCTCGTCAAAAAGAGTTTCCCCTTTATAAAGCTCGAACAGCGACATTTCAACTTGCAGTCCTGTGATTTTTTCCAGTGTTTTTAGTCCGCCGCGCAGGACATTCATTTCGTAGCCTTGTGTGTCAATTTTGACGAAGACTTTTTTGCCGGAAAGATTTTGTTCGTTGTAAAAATCATCCAGCGTTATAACAGGGACTGTGACGGTTTCGATGACGCGGGTTTTTGGATAGGCCGTCATCAGTGCGCCCGTGGAGGGCAGCAGGCTGCTCATGTCCGGGGCGAAGGAGACGTTGAGGGTGCATTCGCCTTTTTTTTCACCCAACGCCATGGGCGGCATGATTGTCCAGCGCGAGTCGATGACGGATTTTTTCTTTAATTCTTCGCATAGGGCGGGCAGGGGTTCGATGGAGAGGATGTCGCCTTTAAAACCAGATTTTCTTAGGTTGTCGCGGGTTTGTCCTTTGTTCGCGCCGATGTCGATGACCGTATCAATATTGTGTGCGGCCATCGTCAGCGCGATTTTTTTCTCTAGTGTTAGTTTGGGTTTATAGAGCCGGAGTTTCATTATGCCCACGGACGTTTTGCGCGGTCTGCCTGTTCAAAGGCGGCGATATTGGATTCTTTTTGCATTGTCAGGCCTATATCGTCCAAGCCGTTTAGCAGACAATATTTGCGGAAGGGGTCGATGTCGAAGCGGAACGAAAATTTATTGCCTCGTGTGACGGTTTGGTTTTCGAGGTCGATCTCGATGGGTGCGCCGGGGTTTTCTTGCGCTTCTTTCATTAGCTCGTCCACTTGTTCTTGCGGCAGGACGATAGGAAGGATGCCATTTTTGAAGCAGTTGTTGTAAAAAATATCGGAATAGCCGGGAGAAATGACGCAGCGAAGCCCCATATCGAGAAGTGCCCATGGCGCGTGTTCACGCGATGAGCCGCAGCCGAAATTTGCGCCGGTAATCAGGATTTCGGCGTTTCTGTAGTCCTGTTTATTCAGGACGAACTCTGGTTTTTCGCTTCCGTCTTCGTTGTAGCGGATGTCAAAGAATGCGGATTTTCCAAGGCCGCTGCGCTTGATGGTGCGGAGGAATTGTTTCGGGATGATAACATCCGTATCGACGTTCATCATCGGCAGGGGAGCCGGCGTGGCGGTGAGTTTTGTGAAAGGTTTCATTCTATTCCCTCGATATTTTTGTATTCTTGCATTTTCATGGATTCAAAGGCGTCGAAGAGTTCCCTGTCGAAGAAGCCGGATTTTTCCTCGCGGATGCGTTTGAGGACGCCGGGGACGGATGTGTCGCGTTTGTTGAAATGGGGGCGGTGGATGCTCCAGCCGTCGAACGCTTCGACGATGGCGGCGAGGCGTACGGGTAGGGAGATATTTTCGCCTTTTAGGCCGAGATAGCCTTTTCCGTCCATTTGTTCGTGGTGGTGCATGATGATGTCGGTCATCAGGTTTTTAAAGGGATGAGCGAAATCTTCTAGCTTTTCATCAACGATTTTTCCGCCGAGTTCGGTGTGGGTGCGGCGCAGTTTTTTCATTGTCTCGTCGGGTTTTTCTTCCTGATCCCAGATGGAAACAGGAAGGAGTCGTTTGCCGATGTCGTGTGGCAGGACAGCCCAGTACATATTGCGCGCCACCGTTTTCCCAAGCCCCATATGCAGGCAGGTTTTTTCGATGTTACGGGCGACGCGTTCGGTGTGTTCATGGAAGATGTAGGTGATGTCGGGTGGACGTTGGGCGTCGTATTCGGCCATTTTATCCATTTCATCAATGATGAACGGTTTGAAGGCGCACTGGCAGAGGCCATCGGTTTCAAAGTCAAAGTCGTCTGGCCATTGTGACATTTTATAATTCCCTTATGTCGGTCAGTTTTCCTGTGATCGCCGCCGCTGCCGCCATGGCCGGACTCATTAAATGAGTGCGTCCGCCGCGCCCTTGCCGCCCTTCAAAGTTACGGTTGGAGGTGGAGGCGCAGCGTTCGCCGGGTTTGAGTTGGTCGGAGTTCATGCCGAGGCACATGGAGCATCCCGGTTCGCGCCATTCGAATCCGGCGGCGAGGAAGATTTTATCGAGGCCTTCTTTTTCTGCTTGTTCTTTTACAAGGCCAGAGCCGGGGACGATCATGGCGGTAACGGTTGGGGCTACTTTTTTTCCTTCGGCAACTTTGGCCACTTCGCGCAAATCCTCGATCCGCGCATTGGTGCAGGAGCCGATGAAGACCTTGTCGATTGTGATGTCCTGCATTTTCGTGCCGGGTTTCAGGTTCATGTATTCAAGCATACGCTCGACTGAGGCGCGTTTGTTGGGGTCAGAAAAATCGGACGGGGCGGGGACAACTCCCGTGATCGGGACAATATCTTCGGGTGTTGTGCCCCAGGTCACAAGCGGGGGAATGTTTGCGGCTTCAAGTATGACTTCTTTGTCGAATGTGGCGCCGTCGTCGGTCTTTAATGTTCGCCAGTAGGCGACAGCCTTGTCCCAGTTCTCGCCCTTTGGTGCCATGGGGCGACCCTTGATATAGTTGAATGTGGTGTCGTCTGGCGCGATCATTCCGGCGCGCGCGCCGCCCTCAATCGACATGTTGCAGACGGTCATGCGTCCGGCCATGGAGAGATTGCGGACAGCCTCGCCCGCATATTCAAGAACATAACCGTTACCGCCGGATGTGCCGATTGTGCCGATGATGGCAAGGATCATGTCCTTGGCCGTGACGCCTGTAGATAGTGCTCCGTTGACCGTGATCCGCATGGTTTTGGCTGGCTTTTGAATTAGTGTTTGCGTGGCCAGCACATGCTCGACCTCGCTTGTGCCGATGCCGAAGGCTAGTGCGCCGAATGCGCCGTGCGTCGATGTATGGGAGTCGCCGCAAACGATGGTCATGCCCGGTTGGGTGAAGCCTTGTTCGGGGCCGATGATGTGGACGATGCCTTGGCGTTTGTCTTTCATGTCAAAAAGCTGGACGCCGAATTCCGCGCAGTTTCTGCTTAAGGTTTCAATCTGGATGCGGCTTTCTTCTTCCTTGATGGGAAGGGATCGGTCATAGGTCGGGACGTTGTGATCGGCCACGGCGAGGGTGGCTTCTGGCCTCCGGACCTTTCGCCCGGCCATGCGCAGCCCTTCAAAGGCTTGCGGCGAGGTGACCTCGTGGACAAGGTGGCGGTCGATATAAAGGACGCATGTGCCGTCATCGGCTCGGTGAACGATGTGGTCGTCCCAAATTTTTTCAAAAAGTGTGCGCGGTTTCATGTGTCCCCCCTGTCATCTCTCCGATGGCTAGGATTTGGCAAAAGCAAGGCGCGGCGCGTTTGCGCCACATATTTTGTGCTGGATCTCCGGTCAGTACTCCGCTGCGCGTCGTTTGCCGGGGATGACGATGTGGGGCGGGCGCATGGTTTCATGGCGTTATAAATAGCAATTTTTCATAGGAAATCAAATGTTTCCAGTGTTTTTCCCTGTTAATAAAGTCGCAATCTATTTCGATTACAATTGGTTGTGCAATGCAATAAAAAAGGGGCAGGGCCTATGTTTCATTCAATTAACGACGCGATTATCGCCAATTGCAGCCTGAATAGTCAGGGGCAGGCCTGTATCCTGTTTTCGGATCCGGCCTATGTCAGGGCGGAAAAAATTATTCTCGATCTTGAAGATTCAAGCATTCATGCGGTTCTGCACGAGAGTCTGCACTTGATTGGCAGGATTGATGACAGTTTGAGGGATGTCTTCAAACGGCAGAGCGAAATAAACCTATCCGCCCCGCATTATTTCTCGGGGATGGTGAAGCTCAAGAGTCCGTTGGTTATTTCAGGTTAAGGTCTAAAAAAAACTGTCATGTTGAGTGTAGCGAACCATCCCAGAGGGATCCTTCGCTGACGCTCAAGATGACAAAAGCGGTTGGGTTATTCGGCCTTAGCGGCTTTTTTGGCTTTCTTTGCCTTAGGCGCGGCGGCCGTTTCGGTATCGTCTGCGGCATTCTCAAAGCCGTGACCGGAGGTACGCTCCGTGATACGAGCTGATTTACCCGACAGATCGCGCAGGTAGTAGAGTTTTGCACGGCGAACGGAACCACGGCGCACCAGTTCGATGCTCTCGATACGGGGGCTCAGCAAGGGGAATACGCGCTCGACGCCCTCGCCATAGCTGATTTTGCGGACGGTGAAGTTTTCGTTCACGCCAGAGCCGGCGCGGCCAATGCACACGCCTTCGTAAGCCTGAATACGTTCACGTGTTCCTTCGACAACCTTGACGTTGACCTTGAGGGTATCGCCGGGGCTGAATTCCGGGATGGTTTTGTCTGTTTTCAGTTTCTGAAGCTGTTTTGCTTCAAATTTTTCCATTACGTTCATGGCCATTGTATTTCCCTTTTTCCCGACCCCGAATTGCCCTTTTTTACTGGGGCAGCGGATCGTTTATCTTTTTTACGGGTTAAACTTCTGGCGGCTTTATACACACGATAAACCCCAAAAGCAAAGGAAAAATATCAATATTAAGGCCAAGGATTCAGGGGTTATGGCCGTCTTACCCTGTGTATGCTATGGATTAATGGTCACAACAGGAGGTATTTATGCGGTTTTTAGCAATTTTGGCTGTGTTTTCAATGGGTTTTTCGATTTCTGGTTTCGCAGCCGAGGAGACGCTGGTCAAGCCGGGGCAGACGGTGTTGAATATCTCTGCCAGCGAGCGGGTTGTCGCCCAACAGGATCAGTTGATTGCGGCTCTTCGTTATGAGACGGATGCGGGGGATGCGAGAACCCTTCAGGACAAGATTAACACCCTGATGGGGAAGGCTCTTGAGTTGGCCAAAAAATACAAAGATGTGAAGGTTTCGACGGATAATTACTATACCTATCCTTATGACCCCAATCCCCAGCCTGTGCAACCGCATGAGCAGAATGAGCCAAGGAAAATGATGTGGCGGGGCAGTCAGGGGTTGAATCTGACCAGTAAAAATTCTGAGCAGCTTTTGAAGTTGACGGGGGAATTGCAGGATATGGGGCTTCAGATGGGTAATTTGTCCTATACGCTTTCGACGGAGTCGTTTGAAACGATCCGCGATTCATTGCTGGAAAGTGCGCTGAAGAAATTGTCTGATAAGGCAAAGCGGGCGGCGGCGGCCTTGGGCAAGTCGGAATCCGAACTGGTCGAGGTCAATGTCGATGTCGGCTATCCCCAGCCGCCGATGATGATGGCGCGGCAGGAAATGGCGATGGATATGGGCGCGCCTGCGAAAGTGGCGACGCCTTCGGCTAGCCCCGGCGAATCTGAAATTATCCTGACCGTAAGTGCACGAGCGGTTTTGAAGTAAGTTATTTTTTCAGTAAATCCGGGCGGCGGGATGCGGTTAGTTTTTCTGATTGTTCTCGCCGCCATTTTTTTATTTTGGCGTGATCGCCGGATTTCAGGGTTTCAGGAACGTTGTAGGTTTGTCCATCGGCGGCGATCCAGTCGGCGGGGCGGGTGTAGTGTGGGTATTCCAGCAGACCGTCGGAAAAGCTTTCTTCGGTTGGGGTTTCCTCGTTGCCCATGACGCCGGGGAGGAGGCGAATGCAGGCATCCATTAAAATCATCGCCGCCGGTTCTCCGCCCGATAAAACGTAATCGCCGATGCTGATCTCCTCAAAGCCCCCGGCATCCAGAATGCGTTGGTCTACGCCCTCGTACCGTCCGCAAAGCAAGGTGAGGGAGGTGGTACGGGAGAGTTCCTTGACGAAGGGTTGGGTGAGTTGCGTCCCGCGTGGTGAAAGATAGATTTTACGCCCCGGATTGGAGAGGGACAGCAGGGCTTTTTCGATCACGTCGGCGCGCATGACCATGCCCGCGCCGCCGCCAAAGGGCGTATCATCCACGGTTTTATGTTTTCCTTCGGCGAAGTCGCGGATATTGACGGCGTTATAGCTCCATATCCCTTTTTCTAGCGCCTTGCCGCTTAACGATTGACCGAGCATGCCGGGAAACATTTCGGGGAAGAGCGTGAGGAGGTTTATGTGCCAGGGAGTTGTCATTTCACTCTTGTAAGAGGATAATTTAATTATTGCAAAACCCATTTTTTTGTCATAAAAATACATTTTTCATATGTTGAGCGATGTGGTGCTTTATGGGGTTTTGGAATAATCAAGATGTATTGGCGAGTACGGAGGAGTTTGCTTCGACGGCTGTAGAGGAGATTCCCAAAAGTTTGTTTTTGGAGATATTTAATCTGGGGTTGGCGTGGAGTTTACATGCGACATTTACTTCGCTTGCTGTCGGCGGTGGAATTTACGGCATTTACAGGGCGCACACAGCACTCAAAAAGGGGAAGCGTGATGGTCATTATGCGTCTGTTGGTGAGACTATTTATGGCCGTTCGCATGAGATCAATCCGCTTACAGGGCATGAGTATGTAGATCAGATGCTTCGCACCAAAGAGCATATGATCAACCTTGAGGAGATATTTCATCCCTCTGTTAGAAAAAAATTGATGAAGTACATTGATAAGGCGAAAGACCTTTGCACAGAGGATGAGCCTTTTGTATTTAAGCATCTTATCGAGGTTGTGAAGCCAGAGGATCAGGATAAGGTTTTTTATGAAATGGGTCGTGGATGGGTTGGATTTTTTGCGGCGCGGTTGAATAAACACGATCATCTGGAATCTCTCATGCCTGATGATGAGAGAATGATCTATGAGACTGTTTTTCCTGCGCTGGTGTACGAAAAAACGGCAGCAGTTCAGCAGTACAGGGTTTTGTATATGCCTTTAAAAATGCTGGATGTTGATTACTATCAGAGTCCACTCGATTTGCGGCTTGAAAGGGGTGGAAAATTTGTTTCCAATCTGTCAGACACCCAAAATTTGCGTATGCACACTAATCGGTCTGTTGCAGAGATCATCAATCAAAGTCGTGACAGGTGGATGAGGTATTTTTCTGTTCAGGTGGCCACTGGAAAAACTGTAAAAATTGATAAGGAATGTGAGTCCCTTATCGTTTTGCCGGGGTATGTCACGCCGAAGCCCGATGCGGAAATTTATGTTTCCGGCCACGAGATTTGATTTGTTACAGGGATTTGTATTCTGCGTGATCTTTTATCAGAAGATATTTTTCCTTGATGTTTATTTCAGGAAATAATTTTTTTGTGAGGGGGACGAGGAAGGTTTTTCCTGTCGATTCTATGATTTCCACCAGGTCGCCTGCGCCGTAGTTTTGGATGTTGGTGACGTGGCCGATTTCTGTGTTTCCTTCCATCACCCGTAATCCGATTAAATCGGTGTGGTAGTAGGTGTTGTTTTCTTCAATCGTTGGCAGGGTGTCGCGGCCTATCCAGAGTTCCGTGCCGCGAAGAGCTTCCGCGCCGTTTCTCTCCGTTACGCCCTCAACCGCCGCCAGCCAGTATTTATTCCCGGCCGAGTTTTTCATTGTGATTGACAGGGTTTCATTTCCCGTTTCCGATGTGAACATCGGGCCGAGGTCTTCGATCAACAACGGGTCTTCACCAAAGGGCAGGATTTTCACCAGCCCTTTGATTCCGTGTGCGGTTGTAATTTTACCGAGGCAGACGCGTTTCATGTTTTTACTTTTCGTATAGGGCTTTCGTTTTTTGGGGCGGCGTATATTTCCTCTCCCACCGGGAGAGGGGCAGGGTGAGGGGTTTTAAATTTCCTGAACTCAGTATCGTCCATTGCTATTAAAATTTCTGTTAGTACGCCATCAATATTTGTTAGAACATCATTGTTCCAGAACCGGATGATTTTATAGCCTTGCGCCTTTATAAAGGCACTGCGTTTTGCATCCGTTTCCGGTGTGTGCTGTCCCCCATCAACTTCCACCACTATATTTTTTTGTTCGCAGAAAAAGTCGGCGATGTAGGGATGTATCGGGTGTTGCCGCCTGAATTTGTAGTTTTTCAGGCGGCTGCCGCGGAGGTGCGACCATAATAGTTTTTCTGCGTCTGTCTGGTTGCGGCGCAGAGTTCGGGCTGTGTTGATGGTGTTTTTCATGGTTTGCCCCTCACCCGCCATTCCCCGGATATACAATCCGGGGAATGCCACCCTCTCCCGGTGGGAGAGGGGTATTATTACGCTGCGCTGGCTTCTTCGGCAGCAGGTGCTTCGGCCGGAGCCTCAGCCGGTGCGTTGGCGGCGGCGTTGGCAGCTTCCTCAGCGGCGGCTTTTTTCTTGGCCTTTTCTTCGAGGCGTTGAACAGCCGTTTCGCCCGGAGCCGATTTTTTCGGGCGGACGGTTTGTTTCGGCATCGGGATCATCCCGGCCTTGCCGAGGAACATCGCCACGCGCTCGGACGGTTGTGCGCCCTGTTTCAGCCAGTGTTCGATACGATCCTTGACCAGCGTGACGCGATTTTCGTCGCCTGTTTTCAGGAGCGGGTTGTATGTGCCAACGCGCTCGATATAGCGGCCATCACGGGGGAAGCGGGAATCCGCCACCACGATACGGTAGAAGGGAAGGTTCGTACGACCGCCCCGGGACATTCTGATTACTACTGCCATTTTAGTTCTCCTTTAGGTGTTGAAAGTTAAAAAAGTTAAAAGTTAAAAAAAGTTGCTAGGTGCGAGGTAGGGGTTTCGAGAAATCAATAACTCGAAACTCATCACTCAAAACTTATTTCTTTTTTCCCCCCAGTAAATTTTCGAGGGCGTTCATGCCGGACATGGCGTTGCCTCCGGAAGCAAAGGGGTTGGGGCCGAGGGATCCCATATCCGCGCCGAGGGCGTCGGGGTCCATGGACTGGGCCATCAATTCAAGATCGTCCATCTTGCCGCCCATCATTTTATTCATCATGCCCATCATCTTGCCCGTGCCCATCTTGCGCATCTGCTTCATCATTTTTTGCATTTGCTCAAGTTGCTTGGTCAGTTTGTTGATGTCCTGTACCGACGTGCCCGAACCATTGGCGATGCGGATGCGGCGTTTGGCGTTCAGCAAATCCGGGTTTTCACGCTCCTCGGTCGTCATGGAAAAGATGAGGGCTTCCTGTCGGCGGATGATGGAATCGTCGATGCCTGCGTTTTCCAGTTGCGAGGCCATACTTCCAAGACCGGGGAGGAGTTTGAGCATGGCGCCCATGCCGCCCATTTTTTTCATTTGCTGCAT
>JBASFN010000036.1:0-9614 GCA_049653045.1 Alphaproteobacteria bacterium | reverse complement strand
GCCTTCGCCGCGCCAGGCACAAAAATCTCCGTCGTGGTCAGGGAGCGCGCCATCGCGGCCGAAGTCACCGCATTGTCTCTCGTCCCGGCACGCACAAAGATGAAAAAGAAAGCGGCGGCCTGATTGGATTTTTCAGCAATGACGCAAGACTTGGTTCTTGAGGACGCTCTCCGCACCGCCCTTCGCCTGTCTTTGCTCCCATTCATCATCTTCGCCGCCCTCATCATCCACGAAATGGGACACTTCCTCGCGGCACAGCTGTTTGGTGTTACTGTAAAGACAGTTGAAATCGGGCGGGGGCGTGCTTGGCGCGAGCGCATGGACAGTAAAGGCACGCGCTGGGTCTATCGCTGGATTCCGTATGGTGCGCATGTAGATTTGGTGGGTTTGGACACAAAACCCTATTGGCAAAGAGCTTTGACTATACTGGCCGGTCCCATCATCAATCTGGCTTCGCCGCTCTTTGTTCTGTTCGCGTTTTTTCTCATCATCGGCCAGCCCTCCGGCTCCCCGGTGATCCTCGGTATCGAAAAGGGCGGCGCGGCGGAGCGGGCGGGTCTGAAACCCGGCGACCGCCTGTTGGAGGTCAATCACATCGCGGTTTTTAATCAGAAACACATCTGGCGCGAAGCCTATGACAAGGGCGCGGTCGAGGGACTGTATAAATTCCAGCGCGGCGAAGAAATTTTTGAAGTCAAAATCACCCCCCCTTGGACGGAATACTTAGATGATGGCATTAAGCGCAAACATCCGCGTTTCGGAATCTTCTGGGATCATGACCGCTATAAACTGAAGGCCATTTTTGCAATCAACGGCCAGAACACAAAAGACAAGCCTGACTTGATTCGTGAAATCCTGATCCGCAATTTTGATACGCCAGCACTCATAACCATCAAAGGTCCCGGTGACGAAAACCATGTCTTTGAATTTGTAATCGGCAGCAAGGCCAATGCCGGACTCCTCGACAAAGCCCACCGGGATTACGGCCGTGTCTATTTCGGCGGAGCAAAGGGAAATGTATATTTAAAACAAAGCGCGAGCGCGCAACTATACGACGCGTATCGCTTTTACACAAAGCGTATTGCGGGCTTGGCGACGATTCCGAAACAACTCCTTCCGATCGATCCTTACGTCGTCAACGATGAGGACATGGTGAACACGCCGGAAACGGATGGGTTAAACGTGGCCTATTTCTTCGTCCTCAATTTTATGACCATTTCCATTGTCATCGGGTTCATAAACCTCCTGCCGCTTCCTTACCTCGACGGGGGATATATCCTGACGCAGGGAATTGAAACCGTCCGTAAAAAGCCCCTGAGCCTTAAGGAACAGGCACTCCTTTTCAGCACCATTTTCCTCTCCCTCTACGGATTGATCTTCCTGCTTAATATGGATAAATTGCCGCGCTACATTGACTCGCGGCTTAAAAAAGTCCACGAATTTACAAACCAAAAACAGGGTAACGAAGGAGTTGAATAATGGGCGGTCTAAAATACACCAACGACCATGAATGCATCAAAGTTGACGGCGACATCGCATGGGTCGGCATTACGACATACGCACAAGAGGCGCTCGGCGACCTCGTATTCGTTGAACTTCCCACAATTGGTAAAAAGGTAAAAAAGGGCGAATATTTCGCAGTTGTCGAATCGGTCAAAACCGCCGCCGAAGTCTACAGTCCCGTGGACGGCGAGGTCATCGAAGCCAACGATAATATGCCCAATGATCTCGAAATGATTAAGGCTCCGGTGAACGAGGGTGGCTGGATCGCCAAGATCAAGATGACCGATCCGTCGCAACTGGCAAACCTGATGGACGAAGCCGCTTACAAGAAATATACGGAAAGCCTCTGATCCATGCGTTATCTGCCACAGACAAAAAATTCCCGCACTGAAATGCTGCGGGTTGTCGGCGCAAAAAGCGTTGACGATCTTTTCAAGGACATCCCGGCCAAGGCCTTCATTAAGGGTAAAGCCAATTTGCCCGATCACAAGGGTGAGTTAGAGGTCGAACGTATTCTGGGCGGTTATGCGAACCAAAACCACGCCGCGCCGCAGGGCCCGTTTTTCCTCGGCGCGGGAACCTATTATCACCACATCCCGGCCACGGTCGATCACATCATCCAGCGCAGTGAATTCCTGACGGCCTATACGCCGTACCAGCCTGAAATCGCGCAAGGCACACTTCAGGCCATCTATGAATTCCAGAGCTTTATTGCGCTCTTGACCGGTCAGGACATCGCCAACGCGTCGATGTATGACGGCGCAACCGCCTGCGCGGAAGGCGCCCTGATGGCGCAGCGCGTGACGAAACGTCGGAAAATCGCCCTCGGCACGACCCTCCATCCCGATTACCGCGCCGTGTTAGAGACCTATATGGGCAATTTCGCCGACGTGGAAATCGTGGACGGAAATCCAGACAGCGAATGCGCCTGTGTAATTATCCAGTCACCGGACTTCCACGGCACACCCCACGCCTACGATAAATGGCGCAAAATATGTGATGAAACAGGCGCGCTTTTGGTCGTGGTCATCAACGAAATCGTCAGTCTCGGCCTCCTGCCGCCGCCAAGCCAAGCCGACATCGTCTGCGGCGAGGCGCAATCCATCGGCCTGCCCATGAGTTACGGCGGCCCGCATTTGGGTTTCTTTGCCTGCAAGGAACAATTCTTGCGCCAGATGCCCGGACGACTCTGCGGTATGACGGAGGACGCCGCCGGAAAACGCGGCTTCGTCCTCACGTTATCGACCCGCGAGCAGCATATCCGCCGCGAAAAGGCCACGTCCAACATCTGCACCAACCAAGGTCTTTGTGCGTTGGCTTTTACGGTGCATATGGCCTTGCTCGGCGAAAACGGCATACGCCGCCTCGCAAGGCTGAACCACGAAGCCGCCGGACGCCTCGCGGATGCTCTTTCAAAAGTGAAGGGCGTCAAAATCATAAATGAAACCTTCTTCAACGAATTCGTGATCGAATTGCCCAAGGACGCAAAAACGGTGGTCGAGGCACTGGCGCAAAAAGGTATCATCGCCGGATACGCGATGGACAAAAATCGCCTCCTTGTCGCCGCCACGGAAATGACGATGGATGCGGATATTGCGGCGCTGGCCACCGCATTGGGAGAGGTGCTGAAATGAATAGCAATCGCGGATTGATGTACGAAGAAAACCTGCTCTGGGAAAAAGAGCATAGTGATCATCCGGGCGTGGATTTGCCGGAGCCGCAAGGAACCAAACTCCGCACAGGCCTTGCCGAGCGCGGCACGATCGGCCTGCCTCAAGTGTCCGAGCCTCAGGCCCTTCGCCATTTTGTGCGCCTCTCGACATGGAACTATTCCATCGACCACGGATTTTTCCCGCTTGGGTCTTGCACGATGAAACACAATCCGCGCCTGAACGAGAAAATGGCGCGGCTCCCGGGCTTTGCCCATATTCACCCGGAGCAACCGGAATCAACCGTACAGGGCGCGCTTCATCTGATGCATGACCTCCAGCACTGGCTGGCGGAATTGACGGGTCTGCCCGGCGTTTGCCTGACCCCAGCTGCAGGTGCGCATGGCGAATTGGCCGGTCTGATGACCATTCGCCGCGCTCATGAGCTAAAAGGCAACAAACATAAAACCGTCCTCTTGATCCCCGATTCTGCGCACGGCACAAACCCGGCAACGGCGGCGATGTGCGGCTTTACGGTGCGCTCCATCCCGACAAAAGATACAGGTCGCGTCACGTTGGCCGCATTCAAAGAAGCTCTTGGCGATGGCCACGATGTCGCGGGGATGATGGTGACCAACCCGAATACTTGTGGTCTGTTTGAAACGGAAATTGTTTCTATCGCCGATGCGCTCCACAAAATCGGCGGGTATTTTTATTGCGACGGCGCAAACTTTAACGCGCTGGTCGGCAAGGTTCGCCCGGGCGATTTCGGCGTCGATGTCATGCACATCAATTTGCACAAGACATTTTCAACGCCCCATGGCGGCGGCGGTCCGGGATCCGGCCCGATTTGCTGCACGGCGGAGCTTGCGAAATATATGCCCGTGCCGACCGTTGTAAAAAATGGCGAGACGTACAAACTGGAAACGGAAAAGGATCGCCCGGAAACGCTGGGAACCCTGAAGGGCTATCAAGGCCAGTTCGGTATGCATGTGCGGGCTTTGGCCTATATGATGAGCCACGGCGCGGATGGATTGAAACAAGTGTCGGAGGATGCTGTGCTGGGAGCGAATTATATCCTCGCGGAATTGAAGGGTGATTACCACGCCCCGTTCGCCGAGCAAGGCCCATGTATGCATGAAGCATTGCTGACGGATAAGAAGCAAAAAGAGGCGGGCGTAACGACGCTGGATATTGCAAAAGCCCTGTGCGAATACGGCATCCACCCGATGACGGTTTACTTCCCGCTGGTGGTGCAGGGCGCGATGCTAATCGAGCCGACGGAAACGGAAAGCAAGGATTCGATTGATCGTTTTGTGACGGTGATGAAGAATTTTGCGGAGGATGTCCGGAAAGGCGACACACAGAAATTCCACGATTTCCCGCTCTCAACGCCAAGGCGGCGGCTGGACGAGGTAAAAGCGGCGCGGGAACCGAAATTGAGGTGGAAATAACTTTCACAATCGTCACCCCCCGCGAAGGCGGGGGGCTGGCCTTTTTATGCCGGATACCCGCCTGCGCGGGTATGACATCAGAAGGCGGATCTATCTGTCAGGGAAAAAGAGAAGGGAAGTCTATAAATCTAAACCAAAATCCATGCCGCCACCGGGAATCTTCAAAATGCCATTCCATGAACTGAGCGTGAACTGGGTGCTGAGAAGGCCATAGGGAATCTTGGCGGCCTCTTTACTGGCTTTTGTATCGAAAAGATCACCGACAACGCTTTGAAACATCTCACCCATGGGACAAATATAGGGCGGTCAAGGCCGGGGAGTCAAGCGGCGGGAGCAGGAGGGGCGGCGGGCGCATCGCCCCCAAGACCCATAGATGTTGCGAGGGAATTCTCAAAAAATCCGGGGGCGGCGGAAGGGGAATCCGCACCGATAGACTTGCTGAAGACCCGATCCCAAAGGGCGGTAAAAGTGGGTTCCTGCCCGACATTCCCGAGTGCCCTGTTAAACATATGATTGAATTGCTCGATCAGCATGGCTCGACTATACGCGAACGCCAGAATTATGTCCAAATAAATCAGCGTTGGTAGCGATCAAGGACTTTTTGTAGATCGTTGAGAAGGGGGGTGACTTCATCGCGGAAGGCATCGCGGGATTTCGGATCGATCCCGACATCGACGCTATCGACGACGCCGGAAATGCGATCCTGAAAATTGGCAAGGGTGGTGTAGTGGTTAAGCTGGCCTTGTGTCGAGCGGCGCAGGCGGTCGGCCAACACGCTGATAAGGGCGCGGATGGCGGCATCATCGATGCGCCGAATTTTTCCTTCTACTTCATCGCGGGAAATGACGGTAACGGTGCAATCCTCCATGGCGCGGACGGTGGCGGAGCGCGGTTCGTTGGTAATCAGGGACATTTCGCCAAATAAATCGCCGGGACCCATTTCCGCGACTTTAAGCTGGTGTCGTCCGTCGGCATCCTTGATAAGGATTTCAACGCGCCCACGCTCGATGAAATAAGCGCGGTTGCCCGTATCACCTTGTTCGATGATGGCTTTTCCCTTGAAAAACACCTCGCGGTGCAGGACTTTGGTGTTCCTGCCTTCAAGGCTTTTCCGGGGGTCTAGGTCTTCATTGATCCGATCCGACAGCATCTCATAGTGCCCCTTAGCCTATATTGTCCCGCAAAAAGGTTAAAAATTCTTCTGGATTTGGGTATGATTTTGATGTAAAAACCATCCCATTCCCTGAAAAGTACGGTTCATAATCTCCCGGAAGCGACCGGAGACACGAACCCTGCCCGGGAGAGAATGTTGATTTATAAAGGATTTTTGCATTATGGCGATGACTGGCCCCATTGAATATCTGAAGCAGGTGCGGACGGAAATGAAGAAAATCACCTGGCCCTCGCGCCAGGAGACAACCGTCAGCGTCATCGCCGTGTTTATCATGGTGTCGGTTGCGGCGGTGTTTTTATACGTCGCCGATCAGGTCATCGCTTTTGGCGTGAATGCGATTTTGAATTTTGGCATGAATTAGGATTGAACAAGGAGAAAACGATATGGCTGCGCGTTGGTATGTGATTCACGTTTATTCAGGCTTTGAAAACAAGGTGGCCGAGGCCATCCGCGAAAAGGCACGTAAACAGGGTCTGGAAGAAAACATCCAGGAAATCCTCGTCCCGATGGAGGAGGTCGTCGAAGTGCGCCGCGGCCAGCGCGTGAATGCCGAACGCAAATTCTTCCCCGGTTACGTCCTCGCTAAACTGGATATGGACGACAATGTCTGGCACATGATTAAGGATACGCCAAAAGTTTCTGGCTTCCTCGGCGCGGGCGGCAACAAGCCCGTCGCCATCAGCGAAGCCGAAGCCATGCGGATTTTGAAACAGGTGCAAGAAGGCGTCGATCGCCCACGCCCGAGCGTCATCTACGACATCGGCGAAGAGGTCAAAGTCACCGACGGCCCGTTCGCATCCTTCAACGGCGTGGTCGAGGAAATCGACGAGGAAAAAGCCAAACTCAAAGTCTCCGTCTCCATCTTTGGCCGCGCAACGCCCGTCGAACTCGAATACGGGCAGGTGGAGAAGATTTAGGAATGCTGCCGGGAACAATGATTATCCTTGCATTTCCCGCCTTTCCCCCCTATTGTCCCCGCCATTACTGAACCTGTGGGAGGTTTTCGGGCAGAAATAGGCCAGTCCGAGCCGCACCACAAACCCCATTTTGGAGGAAAACATGGCAAAGAAAGTAAAAGGTTATATTAACCTGACGATTACGGGCGGATCGGCGAACCCGTCGCCGCCCATCGGTCCCGCGCTCGGTGCGCAGGGCGTTAACATCATGGAATTCTGTAAGGCGTTCAACGCCGACACGGAGAAAGACAAGGGGATTCCAATTCCTGTCGTCATCACCGTGTTTGAAGACCGCTCCTTCACCTATATCCGCAAGACGCCGCCCGCGAGCTATTTCTTGGCTCAGGCCGCGAAAGTGGCTAAAGGCTCGGGCACAGCCGGCAAGGAAACGATCGGCCGCGTGACGAAAAAACAGGTTCGTGAAATTGCTGAAAAGAAAATGCCCGACCTGAATGCAAACGACATCAACGCCGCGATGAAAATCATCGAAGGCAGTGCCCGCTCGATGGGCATCGAAGTAGTGGAGGGCTAATCAATGACCGAGAAAAAAGCAAAAGCAAAAGCAACGGAAAAAACAACCGAAGCGAAAGCCCCGAAAGCGGCGAAGGCCGCTGCCCCTGTGAAAAAAACGGGCGGCGCTCCCGGTAAGAAAAAAGACAGGGTTTCCGGCGGCAAGAAAATGCGCGCCTCGAAAGCTCTTGTTGACCGCAACAAATTCTATGACGTTGCGGAAGTCGTGAAAATCTTGAAGACCGCCGCCAAGGCAAGGAAATTCGACGAGTCCATCGAGATTTCGATGAACCTCGCCGTCGATCCCGCCCACGCCGACCAAGCCGTTCGCGGCATGGTGTCCCTGCCGAACGGCACGGGAAAATCGGTGCGCGTCGCCGTCTTCGCCAAAGATGCAAAGGCAAAAGAAGCGAAAGAAGCCGGAGCCGACATCGTCGGCGCGGACGACCTCGCGGAAGCCGTTCTGCGCGGTGAGATGAACTTTGACCGCGTCATCGCAACGCCCGACATGATGGGTGTTGTGGGCCGCCTCGGTAAGGCACTCGGCCCGAAAGGCCTGATGCCTAACCCGAAACTGGGAACCGTGACGCCTGATGTTAAAAAGGCCGTTAAGGAAGCCAAGGCCGGATCGCTTGAATTCCGCGCTGAGAAATCGGGCATCGTGCAATCGGCTGTCGGCAAGGCCTCGTTCGACGAAGGCAAGCTGGTGGAAAATATCCTGTTCTTCGTGGAGACGATTGTCCGCGCCAAGCCAACGGGAGCAAAAGGAACCTATATTAAAAAGGTTTCTGTGTCCTCAACGATGGGTCCGGGCTTGAAACTCGACCTCGAGTCCTTGAAAAAATCGGCTTAAAGAAATTTAGAATCCCGAAAAACCCGCCGGAAGGCGGGTTTTTTCATGGGTTTTTTGTCGCCCCCGCGCAGGCGGGGGTCTGGCAATAAACAAGGCGCACAGCGTTGCTGCGCAAATAATTATTCCGGATCCCCGTTCACGCTCGGCGTTGCCTCGCTGCCGGGGATGACAATTTTTTGCTTGTTTTTTCTCAGTTTTCCCTTGACGCCCCCGTCTGTTTCCTCTACTAACTGCCACCATATTAAAGACCTGTCCAAGACTGTAGGGGTTTAACCGCTTAAAAAACCTGCATAGATGGGGAAATAAAGGGCAGCGAAAGCGAGCTTTTATTTTCCGTTTCTGGATAGGGATGAACTCGAAAGGTTCATCTTTTTTTATGGGATTTTGAAAGTTTAAATTTTTGAGGAGATATTGCCATGGCAATGACCCGCGTTGAAAAAGAAGCAGAAATCAAGGAGCTTGGAGAGCGTTTCTCCAATGATGAACTGGTTGTTCTGACGCACTATAATGGACTGACGGTCGCCCAGATGACCAATCTGCGCCGCGAGTTGGTAAAGAACGGCGCAAGCTACAAGGTCACGAAAAACTCGCTGGCCAGACGTGCTTTGAAAGGCACGAAATTCGAGCCGATCACGGATATGTTCACCGGCCCGACGGGCGTGGCCACGTCGAAAGACCCGGTTGCTGCCGCGAAAGTAGCGCATGCTTTTGCCAAGACGAACGACAAGCTGGTTATCATCGGCGGCGCGCTCGGCGATAAAATTCTCGATGCCAAGGCCGTGCAGGCTTTGGCGCAACTGCCTTCGCTCGACGAGCTTCGCGCAAAACTGCTGGGTCTGTTCCAGGCTCCAGCACAGAAAATTGCTGGTGTCCTTCAGGCTCCGGCGCGCGATCTAGTTGGTGTCACAAAGGCATACGGCGAGAAGAAGTAAGGGTTTAATTTTTAGTTTTTTTAATTTTAACGAAGGAGAAAGTAAATGTCTGCAAATCTTGAAAAACTGGTTGATGAACTGTCGAAACTGAGTGTCCTTGAGGCCGCCGAACTGTCCAAGCTTCTCGAAGAGAAGTGGGGCGTAACGGCTGCTGCGGCTGCTCCTGTCATGATGGCTGCTGCGGCTGCTGGCCCGGCTGCTGAAGAGAAGGACGCGTTTGATGTCGTTCTCGTCGATGGTGGCGCAAACAAAATCAACGTCATTAAAGAAGTTCGCGCAATCACGGGCCTTGGCCTGAAAGAAGCCAAAGACCTCGTTGAGGCTGGCGGCAAAGTTGTTAAAGAAGGCGCGAAAAAAGACGAAGCCGACAAAATCAAAAAGCAGCTCGAAGCTGCTGGCGCAAAAGTCGACCTGAAATAATCGTTTTGAACATACCACTCCCTCTCCCTGATAAGGGGGAGGGAGTCTTTGGGTGTTGACATCGGCGTTTGAGTACGCCATAAAGCGATCAAAATTTCGGGCACGACGTGAAGACTTTCAAACTGACCGGGGCTTTGCTCCGTACATAAAACATTGTAAAAGC
>JBASFN010000035.1:0-20967 GCA_049653045.1 Alphaproteobacteria bacterium | reverse complement strand
GGCCTACTCTCCCGGCGTTGCAGTGCCGTGTGAAGAAATCGCCGCAGACCCCTCTAAGGCCTACGATTACACGTCCAAGGGCAACCTCGTCGCCGTCATCTCGAACGGCACGGCAGTTCTGGGGCTTGGCAATTTGGGCGCGCTCGCCTCGAAGCCGGTAATGGAGGGAAAAGCCGTTCTCTTTAAAAAATTCGGCGGCATCGATTCCGTCGACCTCGAAATCAACGAAACCGACATCGACAAATTCGTCGATATTGTTGCCTCGCTGGAGCCAACCTTTGGCGGCATCAATCTGGAGGACATCAAAGCCCCGGAATGTTTCGAGATCGAAACCCGCCTGAAAGAACGCATGAACATCCCCGTGTTCCACGATGACCAGCACGGAACCGCCGTTATCTCGACCGCCGCCTTTATCAACTGGCTGGAATGGTCAGGACGCAAGGCCTCCAAGATCAAACTGGTCGCCTCGGGCGCGGGCGCGGCGGCAATTTCCTGCCTGAAACTCATGGTGCATGCCGGATTAAAAAAAGAAAACATCATCGTCACCGACCGGAACGGCGTGGTCTACAAGGGCCGCAACGAAGGCATGGACAAAGAAAAAGAATTCTTTGCCTCCGATACCAAGGCACGAACACTGGAAGAGGCCATCAAAGGCGCGGACATATTCCTCGGCCTCTCCGGCCCCGGCGTACTAACCAAGGCCATGGTGAAATCCATGGGCAAGGCACCACTTATCATGGCCATGGCCAACCCGACACCCGAAATCCTACCCGAAGACGCACGCGAGGCAAAACCCGACGCCGTCATCTGCACCGGCCGATCCGATTACCCCAATCAGGTCAACAATGTTCTTTGCTTTCCCTTCATCTTCCGGGGCGCTCTTGATGTCGGCGCGACCAAGATCAACGAGGAAATGAAACTCGCCTGCGTCAAGGCCATCGCCGAACTCGCCCGCAAAGAAGCCACAGCGGAAGTCTCGGCGGTTTACAGCGATGAAAACCTGACCTTCGGCCCCGAATACCTGATCCCGAAACCGTTCGATCCGCGCCTGATCGTCGATATTCCCTTGGCCGTCGCCAAGGCCGCGATGGACAGCGGCGTCGCCACGCGCCCGATTCAAGATTTCGAAGCCTACAAACAAAAACTCCGCCAGTTCTTTGTCCGCTCCCAACTGGTGATGAATCCGATCTTTACCCGCGCCCGCGAAAACCCAAAGCGCGTTGTTTACTGCGAAGGCGAAGAGGACAAGGTCTTACAGGCCATCCAGACCGTCATCGACGAAAACATGGCCAAGCCGATCATCATCGGCCGCGCCAAGGTTGTTGCAACACGCATTAAACGCCTTGGGCTGCGCCTTGAGCAGGGAACAAATTTCGAGTTAATCGACCCCGAAGACGATCCGCGCTACCGCGATTACTGGGAAACCTATCACGGCATCATGCAACGCCGGGGCGTAACCCCTGCCTCCGCCCGGAACATCGTCCGCACCCACACCACGGTCATCGGCGCAATGATGGTCTATAAGGGCGACGCCGATGCCGTCATCTGCGGCACGACGGGTCAATACCACGAACATCTCGAGGATATTATCGAGATCATCGGCCTGAAACCCGGCGTTGAAACCCCGGCGGCCATGAACGCGCTAATTCTGGCCAAGGGCACATATTTCTTCTGCGACACGCACATCAACCCCAACCCCACCATCGCGCAAGTCTCGGAAATGACGATGCTGGCGGTGGACGAAGTGCGGCGTTTCGGCATCCAGCCTAAGGTCGCCCTGCTCTCGCACTCCAATTTCGGCATGGTCGATTGCGACGGAGCCTATAAAATGCGCGCCGCTTACGCCGACATTCGTCGCCGCGACCCCAAATTGGAAATCGACGGGGAAATGTCCGCCGATACCGCCCTGTCCGAAGAAATCCGGAAAAATATAATGCCAAATTCCAACCTGTCCGGCTCGGCCAACCTGTTCGTAACGCCCAACGTCGAAGCCTCCAACATTGCCTTCAACATGCTGCGCGTTCTGGCGGACGGCATCAGCATCGGCCCAATCTTGCTTGGCGCGGCGCGTCCGGCGCACATCCTAACCCCATCCGTCACACCAAGGGGTATCCTTAACATGACCGCACTGGCCAGCGTCGGCGCACAAGTCTATGAGGATGAAATGAAGGACGACTCCTCGCACCGCCTGTTCCGGCATTTGTGATCGCCCGGCATTAAAAAAGGCAATAATCCCTTGATCCTTTCACCGATTCCGGTGAAGGTAATATTGTATTGCACTCTTACGCCACCGGAAGCGCATCATGGCCGATGAAAGCCCGAACATCGCACTCGAATCCAACGAGGATACGCCCTTTCTCCTGTCCGACCGGGAGATCCGGGAGATCAGCGAAGCCGTGCGCGCCCAAGACCCTGATACCGTCCATGCCATCCTGCGCGACCTTTCGCCCGTCGATATTGCCGAACTGATCGAAAAGGTCACCGACGAAGACCGCCGCGAATTGATCCTGATGTACGGCGAGACCATGAACCCGCTCGTGTTTGCGGAAATGGACTCCGGCCTGCGCAGCAACACCCTCTCCATCCTCTCCGCCGATCAAGTGGCCGGAATCATTTCGAGGCTTGAAAGCGACGACGCGCTCGACATGATCCTCGACCTCGACACGGAATTCCGGCAGGAAATCATGCGCCGCCTGTCGGCCAAGATCCGCCTCGCGGTCGAAGAAGGCCTCAGCTTCCCGGAAAACAGCGCCGGACGACTGATGCAGCGCGAGGCCGTCGCCGTCCCGCAATTCTGGACGGTGGGCAAAACGATTGACTACCTGCGCGAGGCCGCGACCGACCTCCCCGACGATTTTTTTGATATTTTTGTCATCGACCCGGCCTATCACGTTCTAGGGCAAATCCCCTTGAACCGGGTTATTCGCTCGCGCCGCTCCGTGAAAATGCAGGACTTAATCCGTGGCGATGTCACCGCCATCCCCGCGACAATGGACCAAGAAGAAGTCGCACACCTTTTCCGGCGCGGCGACATCACCTCCGCCCCAGTCGTCGATGACAGCAACCGCCTCATCGGCGTGGTCACGATTGACGACGTGGTGGACGTCATCGACGAAGAAGCGCAAGAAGACATGATGAAAATGGCCGGGGTCTCCGATCAGGGCGACCTTTACCGCGCCGTCCTTTCAACAACCGGCACGCGCTTTCGCTGGCTGTTCATCAACCTGCTAACGGCCATTTTTGCCTCGATGGTAATTTCCCTGTTCGACGCGACGATTGAACAGATTGTCGCCTTGGCGGTCTTGATGCCCATCGTCGCTTCAATGGGCGGCAACGCCGGGACACAATCCCTCGCCATTGCCGTCCGCGCCCTCGCCACCCGCGAATTATCCGGCACGAATACATGGCGGATCATCTGGAAGGAATCGCTGGTGGGGTCACTCAACGGCCTTGCCTTCGCCGTCATCACCGGAACGATCACCGCCCTCTGGTTTCAAAGCCCGATGCTCGGCCTCGTCATCGCCAGCGCAATGTGGATCAACCTGATCGTCGCCGGATTTTTCGGCGCATGCATCCCCATCATCCTGAATAAATACGGCAGCGACCCTGCCGTCTCCTCGACCGTCTTCCTGACAACCGTCACAGATGTCGTCGGCTTTTTCGCGTTCCTTGGCCTCGCGGCGGTGTTGTTGTTTTAATCTTATGAATTGTTCAAAACCAAAGAGCGAACTTCGTAAAAATCATTAACTTGTTTCTTCAATTTCTCATTTTCAAACGCAAGCCCCGCAACCGCCTAGAAAAAATCCTCCTACGGCAACTCGTTCCTCTGAAAGTTGGCATTATTCCATGCTAATTTTTTTCCAAGGTCTCGCCACAAAAGAGCTGCCAAAATAATGTCCCGTGCATCCTCCAGCTGAAGCTTTTCAACAACGCTGGCCTCCGCGTTGGTAAACGCCGTTTTAGAAATCATCAAACTCCTTGCCATCCGGCGATGATCAATACCATCTCCCCCACCATTCAATACATTATCGGCTATTGTTTCCAAGACCTTTTTTTCCAGATAGCTCAATCTGATTATTCCTTGAAAATCCGAAGAAAGAAAACTCGTACCGTCGGTTGTTACACTGGCTTTTTGAAACTCGGCTCTGAATTCAGAGGCATTCCGCACTGAAAATTTCTGATATATGCGATATATATGATGAGATACAGTTCTATGGTTAATATTCAAGATCGTCGCAATATCCTGTGTCGTCTGATTTTTCAGCAAAAGCTCCGCAACCTCTTGCTGCCTTGGCGCAAGAGAATACTGATTGAAAACATCGAGATTATTACGAAATGACTTCATTTTCTGCCCTGCTCACTCAAAATACCCCCCCCTTTAAAGCACAGAATTTATTGTTATGTCAATACCTCTCCACCCCCTCTCTTGCTTAAAAAAGCGGAACAGGCTAATTCAATGCGGTCATGGCTCGTAAGAAAACCCGTAAAAATTCAAAAAAACCCAAAAGCCGATCCTCCTTTCTTAGGACGATTGTAAAATGGCTATTTGTCCTTGGTCTCTGGGCGGGAATTTTCGTGGGCGGCGTCTGCGCGTGGTACGCAGGGGACCTCCCCGACATCACGAAAAAAGCCAATTTCGACCGCAAGAACTCGATCACAGTCAAAGCCGCCGACGGCAGCATCATCGCCCGCTACGGTGAAATCCGGGGCGAAAGCGTAACCGTAGAGGACATGCCGCCCTATCTTGTCTATGCCGTTCTCGCCATCGAAGACCGCCGCTTCTACAGTCATTTCGGTGTCGATCCCATAGGCCTTTTGCGCGCCATGTTTACGAATTTCACAAAGGGACATTTCGTACAGGGCGGCTCCACCATCACACAACAACTCGCCAAAAACCTGTTCCTCAGCCAGGAACGCACCATGAAGCGCAAAATCCAGGAGGCCATGCTCGCCGTCTGGATTGAAAACGAACTGACCAAGGATGAAATACTCAGTGCCTACCTCAACCGCGTGTATATGGGATCTGGGATTTACGGCGTTGATGCGGCGGCGCGCCTTTATTTCAACAAGGACATCAAAGACATCAACCTGCTACAGGCCGCCACCCTCGCGGGACTTCTCAAGGCTCCATCGCGCTACTCACCGCTCAATAATCCGGGCCTCTCGAAGGAACGCGCAAAAATCGTAATGAATTCCATGGTCGATGCCGGATTCATCACAAAAGAAGATGCCGAAAACTATACCAAGGCACCGCCCGTCCCGGTGACAAAACCTTCGGGCGGGAATGCCGCAAAATATTACGCCGACTGGGTGGTGGACGGCCTCGAAGACCTCATCGGCACGCCGCAGGAAGACATCATCATCGAAACCGCAATGGATACAAAAATTCAGGCCGCCGCAGAACGGGCACTGATGAAGGCCATTCTCGAAAACGGCGAGAAAAAGAAAATATCGCAAGGCGCGGTCGTCGCCATGCGCCCGGATGGACGCGTGCTGGCCATGGTCGGCGGGCGCGATTACGCCTACAGCCAGTTCAACCGCGCCACGCAAGCCAAACGCCAACCCGGATCAAGCTTCAAGCCCTACGTCTACCTCGCCGGCCTTGAATCCGGCCTCACGCCCGATACGCTGTTCATGGACGAACCCATCACCGTTGGCCGCTACCGCCCGCATAATTTCGGCGGTGAATATTACGGCGAAGTACCGATGAGCGTCGCCCTGATGCTCTCCCTCAACACCGTCGCCTTCCAGATTGCAAAAATGGTTGGACCCGATCACATCGTCGATACGGCCAAACGCCTCGGCATCATCTCCCCCCTCCAACCCGACCTCAGCCTCGCACTCGGATCAAACGAGGTCACGCTGCTGGAACACACCACCGCCTACGCCGCGCTGGCCAATGGTGGCGGATCGGCCTTTCCCTACGCCATCACAAAAATCACCGGTGAAGACGGCACGCTCTATTATCAACGCCGCGAGGAACGAGGGCGCCGCCGCGTGGCCGATGCCCATCACGTCGCCGAACTTTCCACAATGATGCAGCAAGTCCTTGAGAACGGCACAGGCCAGCGCGCCCGCCTCCCTTGGCCGGCCTCGGGTAAAACCGGAACATCACAGGAAAGCCGCGACGCATGGTTCATGGGCTTTACCAGTGAAATGGCAACTGGCGTCTGGATGGGCAACGACGACGACACCCCGATGAAGGCCGTCACAGGCGGCAGCTTCCCCGCCGATGTCTGGAAGGCAACGATGGTGGCCGGACGCGGCCGTTACGCCCCCGTCAGGACTCCCGGCTCCGATTTCACAGGCAGCTTCACCGATCTCATCAACCGTTTCGCCGGCGATCTCGACCCCGATCAATACCGCTATGAACGCGAAGGCGGCGAGGACATAGACTGGCAGCAAAACCCCTCAAAACCGCGCATCCCGGAAACCAAACACTATAACGATTAAGCCAACACCCTCGCCTCTCTCAAATCATACCCGCCACGAAACACCGTAAATTTATCCTCACCGATACGATCCCAATGCTCTTTCAAAGCCTCAATCCCCGGCGTCGGTCCACCAACCTCCCAGCCCGAACGCATCATCGCCATATCCGCATATTTCAAAAAATCAGCCGGGAAAGCCATACGGGGAGCACGCAGGCCAAGATCAACAAGAAGCTTCGCAACATGCGCGTCGCTGTGATCCATGATGTCGGCCGTGAACTGGATGGCGGATAAAATCTTTATCTCCATCCGGCTGCTCGGGACATTCCGCAAGTGCTGCATGAAACGCGCATAGACTTCCATATCATCCCCCGTACCGTACAACTGCGGCGGCAGGGGCAAAGCAACAATATCACTATCGAAGTTACTTTTTGTGTGCGTCCTCATGATGGCCTCCCGGCTGTTTGAGTTGAGTCGTTCGAGACTACGACTCCAGCATCGCGCCGGGATGGTTAACGAAACCTTAAAATTGCGAGTTTCAAAAACTGGGGCTGTGGACAAGAGTCCCTAAGCTTTTGGAATAGCTGCACGAGCCAGCGCGTCACACCGTTCATTCTCCGGGTGGCCGTCATGCCCCTTAATCCAGTGAAACCGCACGGAATGCATCTCGGTCAGCGAATCGATTCGCTTCCACAAATCCTGATTCTTGATTTTCGCGGGCCATCCGCGCTTCTTCCATCCCGCCATCCACTCCATCACCCCCTGCTGGAGATATTTACTATCGGTATAAAGATCAACGCTTGAGGGTTTCTTGAGTGCTTCCAGCGCGGCAATCGCCGCCATCATCTCCATGCGGTTATTGGTGGTTTCCTTTTCGCCGCCGGACAATTCCTTTTCGTGCCCGTTCCAGCGCAAAATCGCGCCCCATCCCCCCGGCCCCGGATTCCCGCTACACGCCCCATCGGTGTAAATTTCAATTTTTTGAGTCATATCCACATCAAGCTTGTTGTCATGTTGAGCGTAGCGAAACATCCCGTCGGGATCCTTCGCTGCGCTCAGGATGACAAAATACTACGCCTTACCCCAACGCCGCCGCAACCACGTCCACAAAATCCCGCTCCGACTTTACATCTTTCAAATCCGCCGCCGGGATCGTCACGCCATATGTATCGGCGATCTTCTGGTATTTCGGCAATCTCGATTCCAAAAGCCTTGGAAAAACCCACCGCGAAAACTCATCAGGCACAATGTCATCAGCCCCCGAAAGCCCCTTGGCCCCCAGATACTCCGCCAGCCATTCATCAAACTTCGCAGGCGGAAAAAAGAGCGGCTTCGGGTAAAGCCGCGCCCGCTCAATCACCGTCCGGTTATGCGCCTCATCGGACTGGATATAAACAATCAAGGTCTTCGCACCCAATCGGCGAATAACCCCCTCATCCATAATCTCGCACAAGCTCCCCGTGGAATCGTTCACAAAGTTTTTCTTCGACCCTCCAATAGCCTCCACCGCCGCGCACTCGGCATCATAATAGGCCTTCTGGCGTTTTTTAAATTCCGCCAGCCCCATCCCGCCCATCGCCGGATTGCCAAGCTTGCCGATATAACCGGACAACAAACTCAAATCCTCCGGCGTCACCGGAATATTCAAATGCTTTGTGCCGATCTCATAATCGCACGAATAAAAATCCCAGCCCCACCCCTTCAACTGGCACGCCAGATAGGTTTTTCCAACCCCCGACATCCCCATCAGGGTAACAGCCTTGCGTTCTTGATCTAAAAATTCCCGGCCGGAAATTTTCATGCCGCACTCAAAATTTGCGGAACCTTGAAATGGACATCCTCTTTCGTGATGGAAATTTCCCGGATCGTCACATCAAACCGCCCGCGCAACTTTTCAATCACCTCGTCCACCAGAATTTCCGGCGCACTCGCCCCGGCACTCAATCCCAAAGACGAAACCCCCTCCAACCAAGCCCAATCAATTTCGACGGCACGCTGGACAAGCATAGATTTCGGGCATCCATTCAATGCCGCCACCTCAACCAGCCGTTGCGAGTTCGATGAATTGGGCGCACCGATCACGATAATCGCATCGCTCTCGGGCGCAATCGCCTTCACCGCCGCCTGACGGTTTGTGGTGGCATAACAAATATCCTCCTTGTGCGGCCCCTGAATACCGGGGAATTTCTTCTGAAGAACGACAACAATCTCCGCCGTATCATCCACCGACAACGTCGTCTGCGTGCAATACGCAAGACGCGAAGGATCCATAATTCCGAAATTCCGAGTTTCTGAATTTCTGAGATTCTGAGATTCTGAGATTCTGAGTTTCTCCACATCCTCCACCGTCTCGACCAGAATCACCGCCCCTTCCGGCAACTGCCCCATCGTGCCGATCACCTCCGGATGCCCCGCATGACCGATCAAAATGATCTGGTTGCCGCTCTTGTAATACCGCTCCGCCTCCCAATGCACCTTGCTGACCAACGGGCAAGTCGCGTCGATATAAAACATATTCCGCGCCCGCGCCCCTTCCGGCACGGATTTAGGAACACCATGCGCCGAGAAAATCACCGGCCTGTCCTCATGCCCCTCTGGAATTTCCCCCAACTCCTCGACAAACACCGCGCCCTTGTCCTTCAGGGAATCGACGACATATTTATTGTGGACGATTTCATGCCGCACATAGACCGGCGCGCCATATTTCGACAAAGCCTTTTCCACGATCTGAATAGCACGATCCACCCCCGCGCAAAACCCGCGCGGACTGGCCAATAATACGGTCATCGGTTTCTTTTCCATGGCTCTTTATATATCAGGATATTGCCGTAAATCCACCCTATTGCCATCCCCGTCCACCTTTCGTACTCTTGCCCGGCGAATATGCTTTTAACGGGAGCCATAAAATGAAAAAACCTTACCAGTACGCCCTGATTGCCTGCGTTCTTACCTTGGGCGCCTGCAACACCGTGGACGGCCTTGTCGAAGACGTAAAATTCAACGACTGGTTTGCGAATTCCGGCCGCGCCGCCTCCGGCTCCGAAAGCCTGCTGGCCGATGGTTGCCCCCAGACTGAAATCGTCGCCGAACTGGGAACCCTCAATGAATTCACCGACAACGCCAAACCCGGCTCAAAAAATCTTGTCTCCAATGCCCATATCGCTAAGGTCGATGCCAAATGTGCGTTTTCCTCGCAAAGCGTCACGCTTGACCTGAAACTGACCATCGACGGCACGCTCGGCCCGGCGGGACACAAGAACGCCAAGCCGTCTTTCACCTATCCGTACTTCGTTGCCGTCACCTCGCCGATAGGCACGATTTTGGCCAAGGAAGTCTTCACCGCTTCCCTCGCCTATGACGCCGGAATGGACAACCAGACCTACACCGAAACCATGCGCCAGATCATCCCCATCCCGAACAAGGATGCCGCCGCAAAATACAAAGTTCTGATTGGCTTCCAATTAACGCCGGAACAACTCGCCTATAACCGCGCCGTCGAGGCCGCCGAGAAGGCCGCCGCAATCGAGCGTGAAAAAATCCAAAAGGCAAACATCGCGGCCGCCAAAAAAGGCGCAAAACAGGAAGCCCCGTCCGAGGCCATCATCGTCCCCGATACGATTACATCCGGCGCACCCGTCAACATCGCTCCGACTGCGAAATAACAATGACGGCATTCGACCTCGATTCTTTCTGGACATCCGAAAGCCGCGAGCATATCGAGACTGCGGAAAAAACATTCGCCACCCTGAAGGGCGATTTTTCCACCCTGCTTTCTGCATGCGAAACCTCCATAACAAACGGCGGCAAAATTCTCTTCTTCGGCAATGGCGGCAGCGCGGCGGACGCCCAGCATCTCGCCACCGAACTCACCGTCCGTTACAGCAAAAACCGGAAACCCATCGCCGCACTCGCCCTCACGACCGACACCTCTGCCCTGACCGCCATCGGCAATGATTTCGGCTTCGAAGATTTATTCGCACGGCAAATCGAGGCTCTCGGAAACCCCGGCGATGTCGCCCTCGGAATCAGCACCTCCGGCAAAAGCCCCAACGTCCTGAAGGCACTCAAAACCGCCCGCGCTCAAAACCTGAAAACTGTCGGTTTCACGGGGCAAAACGGTGGCGATATGGCATCCTTGTGCGATATTTTAATAAAAATCCCCTCGCCCATAACCGCCCGCATTCAGGAAATGCACATCACATTGGGTCAAATGCTCTGCGGCGCACTGGAAAAAAAACTCGGCCTCGTTTAACAATTCCCCCCCTCCCTCGGGGAGAGGAAAAATTTCAATTGGGCAGTCCCTATAAAAACACGGGGTAACCCCTTGAGTTAACCCCTCTCCTGCCTTAGACTTTGCCGTCCTGAAACCATTTGTGATAATGACATGGCCAGCAACGCTGCATTGGAAAAGCTTAGTTTTGAAGAGGCACTGGCCGAATTGGAAACCATTGTCCGCGACCTCGAATCCGGCAAGGCTCCCTTGGAAAAATCCATTCAATCCTACGAACGCGGCATCGCGCTGAAGACCTACTGCGAAACGCAGCTACGCGATGCGCGGGCAAAAATCGAAAAAATCACCGTGGGGCCGAACGGCTCCCTGTCCACCCAACCCTTCGACCCGAAAGAGTAGCACCCCATGGCACCATCCCCCCGCGATACCAGCCCCCAACTAAAGCAAGCCATGGAGGACACCGCCGCCGCGGTCAATCGCACGATCGAGCATTTATTGCCTAAAACCGACCTCGCGGAATCGACTTTGTACGATGCCATGCGCCACGGCGTTCTGGCGGGCGGCAAAAGACTACGCCCCTTTCTGGCTGTCCATTCGGCGTTCCTCTTTAACGTCGATCCATCCCGCGCCCGCCGCGTGGCTGCTGCGATTGAATTCATGCACTGCTATTCTCTGATCCACGATGATTTGCCCGCCATGGACGATGCCGCGCTGCGCCGGGGACAACCCACCGTTCACAAAAAATACGACGAAGCCACCGCCATTCTGGCGGGCGATGCCCTTCTCACCCTCGCCTTCCAGATTCTCAGCGAACCTGAAACCCACGAAGACCCGCATGTCCGATGCGACCTGATCCGCGGCCTTGCCGTCGCGTCCGGCGCGCACGGCATGGTGGGCGGGCAAATGCTTGACCTCATCGGCGAAAACGAAGATTTCGATCTCGGCACAATCTCGCGGATGCAGCGCATGAAAACCGGGCAACTCATGGCCTTTGCCTGCGAGTCCGGCGCGATTCTGGGCAAGGCGGGCGAGCCGCAGAAAAAAGCCCTCCGCAATTACGCCTACGACCTCGGCCTCGCCTTTCAGGTCACGGACGACATTCTGGACGTGGAGGCCGACCCGCAGGACGTGGGCAAGGACACCAAAAAAGACGCCGAAGCCGGGAAATCCACTTTCGTCCGCGCCATGGGCAAGGAACAAGCACGGGAGCGCGCCGAAATGCTGGTGGGTCAAGCCATCGGCCATCTCTGGGTGTTCGAGGGCCGCGCCGACATGCTAAAGGAACTCGCCCACCACGTCCTCAAACGCCGTGCCTAAAAAACCATTGACACTATTACGTTAATCGACGATAGTGCGCCCCTTCGAGAAAAAAAGGGCTTTTTATGCTTGTTTTATTAGACTGGAACGGCACATCCATTCAAACGGAATACAATACGGCAAGAATTGTCACGGACATTGCCAACAAAAACGACCTGCCTGCCCAGATTGGATACGTGTTCGAGGAACTGACGGGGCTTCACCCCTATGAAAAATTCACCCGCCTGGCCGAAGAGGCAGGACGCGTTCTTGATGAGCAAACAATGAACGCCATGCTGGGCACCCACGAGGAAAGGCAGAATATGTTTAACTCCGGCCTTGTGCGAAATAATCTTTTCGGAGGGTATCTGACGGCTATCCATGCGCTGGCGCAGCAAGGTCATACGATTGCCATTTGCTCCAACGGCAACAGGCAAACTCTGGACAACACCATACAAAGAATAGGCATTACCGATTGCTTTAACGACAACATCTTCACACCGGACAGCACCCTGACCCCTGCAAAACCACAGCCTGACCTCCTTCTGACGGCCATGGCGCAACTAAACGCCGCGCCCGAGGAAACCATAATGATCGGGGACTCCCTGCTCGACATGAGTGCCGCAAAAGCCGCAGAGGTAAAACACCGGATTGCCTTCATCAGCCACGTCTACGCCAGCCTCCCAAAACAGATGACGCGCATGGAAAAAGCCGGAGCCACAGATTTTTTCACCGACCATAACAAACTGCCCGAAATGATCGCGGCACTGTAAAAAGGTGGCTACCACCCAGAAATAAGTAAACCATAAAATCTGTGTGTGCTATATTGCTTGTGCAAGGATTCTCTTTGTGTCAAGAACGTTAACCATATATTAACTGCTGAAATACACACTTGGTGTATAGAACGGATGGCGAACATTTTTACTTGCGCCGTTCTGTGCGATTCTATAAATTTGCACCGAGGAGGTTACGATGACTGCTTTGTTGGGATTAAAAGGAAAATATGAAACGCCGTCAGAGGTGGCCAACTTCTTTTTAGAAAAATCTAAGAAAGATGGCATCCCTGTTACGCCTCTGAAGCTAATTAAACTTATTTTTTTAGCGTATGGTTGGGCACTTGGTGCAGAGAATATAAAACTGTTTGATGAGAAGATAGAAGCTTGGAAGTATGGCCCTGTAATTCCGTCTATATACCATGAGTTTAAACATTTTGGTGGCGACCCAATTGTTGATTTTTCTTCTCAGCGTTACGACCCGTTTGATGATAAGGATGCTTATGCTCCTCAAATTCCCAAAAAAGATACTACCATTTTAGACGTTCTTGATCTCGTATGGGATTTATACAAGGATAAAAGTGCGACCGCACTTATGAGATTAACACATGAAAAAGATGCTCCATGGGATAAGGTTTGGAGTAAGCACAAATTTGAAAATCATGAAATTTCCACAGAGTCTATTCGTGGATACTATAAAGACCTTATGGATAAGTTAGTTAAAAGTGATGTCGCCTGACGATCCTGATAGAGATACGCTTGACGCTATTATGCGGAACCGCGAACTTATACGGCGACGGTTGCAATCCTTAGAAGCGCGACCTGAAAATGGACAGGTTTTTCAAGAGGACGATAAAACAAGGTTAGGAAAGAGCCACACAGGAATCATTCTCTATACGCACAAAATACTAAAGTGCGGTATGACCGTACTTTTTCTACTGTCCATTATTTGTATGACATTTTTACTTTATATTCTTGGTTGGATGCTTTTTGAATATGTAAGTAATTTAATAAAAAGTCCCGAAGAGTTGCAAAAACAATTAGCCCATATTTGGACAGCACTTTCTGGTGCTTTTGTCGTAGTATTCTTCCAGTTTATTGTTAGCATAGGGAAAAAATTGTCTATAAATGGATCAGAAAAAGGCTGAAATTCAAAGAAAACTTAACTAACTTATTTAAGGGACAGGAGAAAGAGACGCCAACCTCCCTGCTCTTACCTCTACTCTCCCCCCACATCCGTACCCCTCCGCCCCAAGCCTCTCCCCCGCCAATACCCCCACCGCCCGCCCCTCTCCCCCTCCCTCTCAGTTTCCCAGTTACCCCTCCCCCCAACTTAGAATTATGTAAAATAAAATCGCTATAACAACCCTTTGCCTTTCCCGCCCGATTTGCGATACAACGAACGAACATGAAACTGGCGGCAAACAAACCACACAAACAATCCGGCAACGACGACAGCGCCACCCTGCTGGATCGCGTCCATGCGCCCGCCGACATGAAATCCTTGAGCGACGACGACTTAAAAACTCTGGCGGGCGATGTCCGCCGCGCCATGATCGAAAGCGTCTCGAAAACGGGTGGCCATCTGGGCGCAGGCCTAGGCGTTGTGGAACTGACCGTCGCGCTCC
This sequence comes from Alphaproteobacteria bacterium, assembly GCA_049653045.1. Lineage (GTDB taxonomy): Bacteria > Pseudomonadota > Alphaproteobacteria > Micavibrionales > Micavibrionaceae > UBA7657. Next base: position 6,608 of record JBASFN010000035.1, on the reverse strand, counting down.
ACGCCGTGTTCGACACGCCGGACGATAAACTCATCTGGGATGTCGGCCATCAAGCCTACCCGCATAAAATCCTGACAGGCCGCCGCCATCAAATGCACACGCTGCGACAGGGCGGCGGATTATCCGGCTTCACAAAACGCTCCGAGTCCGAATACGACCCCTTCGGCGCGGCGCACAGCTCCACGTCTATTTCCGCAGCCTTGGGAATAGCGGTGGCAAGAGATTTAGAAAATCTCAGAATCTCAGAATCTCAGAAAAAAAATTCGGAAATTCCGGAATTCGGAGATTCTGAAATTCTGAACAACCATGTCATCGCCATCATCGGCGACGGCGCAATGTCGGCGGGCATGGCGTACGAAGCCATGAACAACGCGGGCGCCCTCAAAAGCCGCCTGATCGTTATTCTCAACGACAATGAAATGTCGATCGCCCCGCCCGTCGGCGCGATGAGCCGCTACCTCACAAAATTAGTTTCGTCCAAGCCCTACCTCCATGCGCGGGAAATGGGCAAGCGCGTCACGGAAATCCTGCCCTCGCCGCTCCGCCACGCCGCCAAGCGCGCCGAGGAAGCCGCCCGCGTCGCCATGGGAACCGGAAGCCTCTTCGAAGAAATGGGATTTTATTATATCGGTCCCGTGGACGGACATAATCTCGACCACCTCCTCCCTGTTCTTCGCAACGTAAAAAACAGCGACCACGAAGGCCCCTTCCTCATCCATGTCCTCACGCAAAAGGGCAAAGGTTATCTTCCGGCTGAAAATTCGCTGGATAAAATGCACGGCGTCCGCAAGTTCGATGTCATCACGGGCGAGCAACAAAAGGGAAAAATCGGTGCGCCCTCCTACACAAAAGTTTTCGCCGAAAGCCTGATAAAAGAAGCGCGGCAAGATCAAAAAATCGTGGGCATCACCGCCGCCATGCCCGACGGCACGGGTCTTGATTTATTTGGCCGCGAATTTCCGGATCGCTGCTTTGATGTCGGCATAGCCGAACAACACGCCGTCACCTTTGCGGCGGGCTTGGCCGCCGAAGGCTTCAAACCCTTCGTCGCCATTTACTCCACTTTTCTCCAACGCGGCTACGATCAAGTCGTCCACGACGTCGCCCTGCAAAATCTTCCCGTCCGTTTCGCCATCGACCGCGCCGGGCTGGTGGGCGCCGACGGCCAGACCCACGCCGGATCGTTCGACACCGCCTATTTGGGATGCCTGCCGAATTTCGTTCTCATGGCCGCCAGCGATGAATCCGAACTCGCCAACATGGTTGCCACCGCCGTACACTATAACGATGGCCCCATCGCCTTCCGCTATCCACGCGGCGAAGGCACTGGCGTGAAAATTCCAGAAGAAGGAAAAATTTTAGAAATCGGTAAAGGAAGAATTATTTACACGTCATCCCCGATAGCGAGCCAACGGCGAGCGCCAGTCGGGGACCCAGCGCAAGAGTCGACGCGAAGCGTCGCAATATTATCTTACGGAACCCGCCTCCAGGAATGCCTCCTCGCCGCAAAAATCCTCGAAGAAAAAGGCCACACCGTCACCGTCGCCGATGCGCGCTTCGCCAAACCGCTTGATGAAACCCTCATCAAACAACTGGCAACAAACCACGCAACCCTCATCACCATCGAGGAAGGCTCACGGGGCGGCTTCGGGTCTTTCGTGCTTGAATTTATGAACGACCAAAACCTGCTGGCCGCCTGCCGCGTCCGCACCCTTCACCTGCCCGATATTTTCCAGGACCACGACACCCCGGAAAAACAATACGAAGCCGCAGGCCTCACCGCCCGGACCATCGCCCACTCCGCCCTCAAAAACTAACCCTCCCCCATCGTCATTGCGAGAAACGAAGTGACGAAGCAATCCAATTTTGTGAAATAAATTTTAAAATTCACTCTGCGCTCTCCACGCCTCTGCGGTAAAAACAATAGGCGCTATCCCAGATGAAAACAGAAAACTTTGTATAACTTTGTCTTACTTTGCGTTTTAAAAAAATCCCTCGACCATGCTCGGGATGACCGAATTTAAAAACTCCATACCTCTTCCATGATCTCCGTGCCTCCGTGGCCACCCCTTTTTCCTTGACTTTTTCTGGAATATATTCCTATACTAATCCATTTTGGCCAGAGGAAAAAACAATGCGCCGCCCAGCCCCCGAACAACAGAAAAACCGTACAAACGAACTGTTCACAACACCCACAAAAGTTAATTCCACAAAAACGAACTATAAACAGCGCGTACAAAGATTAATTCTTCAAAAACGAACTATTATCCCCGATTGAACCGCCCTCACCCTCGGTCAAAACAGCCCTATTGCATTGATTTACAAAACAAAAGATAATCCTCACTCATGGCCTTACCCCGCCCCACAATCGTCTTGTTCGACATGGATGGCACAACCGTACGCCACCTGAACCCGTTCGTACTGCACGTACTGGAACGATTGGACGATGTCGCGTTCAAACTCTGGAAGATTTTCAAAAAAACATTTCCGCGCAAAGACAGACCACTCGACCTCAGCGACCTTGCGCCGCGCAAAACGCCGCGCCTGCCCGTTCATCGCGCCATCCACAAAATCCGCCGGAAACCCGTGGAGCAAATCGTCGAACCCTGCCCCGGCGTTTATTACGTGCTGGAGCTTTTAAAACGCCACAACATACCAATGGCTCTGGCCAGCAACGGGCTGGGCAAGGGATACGGCCACGATATTCTCGAAAAATTCGACCTCAACAAATATTTTCGCGCCACAATCTTCCGCGAGGACATCCGGCGCTCAAAACCAAACCCAGAGCCGATCTTGCTAACACTTCAAAAAATGGGCGTCGAAATCAAATCCACCGACGTCATCTGGTATATCGGCGACCGGCACAAAGACGTCATCGCCGTAATCGCCGCGCAAGAACACCTGCTCTGCCCGATCATCCCCATAGCCTACGGCTTTAATGCCGCCGTTGCCGTCGTCGAAAAGAATCTCGGAACGGATAAAATCATCATGTCCTATCTTGAGATTTATGCGCGGCTGGATGAACTCCTCGGCCCTGCGCCCAACACTACCGAATCGAAACAGGCTCATACGTAGAAACGCCAGAGCTACCCTTCAGCACCGCCGCCCGATCCATAACCGGCGCGACAATTTTTCCAAGCGCGGCATTAAACCGGAATCCCTCATACACCATGCCGCTATCTTCCATCATGTGCATGAACTCCTCATAGGGCGTAAGCGGACGCGGCAGAGAAACAATATCCAGATCAAAACGATCCTCAACCCCCAACATCTTCGCCGTATAATCCAGCGCATCGTGCAGCCCGCCAAGCTCATCCACCAACCCGATTTTCACGGCGCGTGCGCCCGTCCAGACACGCCCGCCCGCAATCGCATCCGCCTGCTGGAAACTCATCCCCCGCCCCTTCGCCACGCGATCAAGAAACGCATTGTAAACCTGATCCAGCGTCGCATTCATCCGCTCCGCCTGCCCCGCGCTAAAGGGTTTATTGACCGACCAAAGACCGGAATTTTCGCCCCACTCGATTGTCTCCCAGTTCACGCCTAATTTTTTCCAGAGCTCCTCGGTGGTGAATTTCCCCCCCACCACGCCGATCGATCCCGTCAATGTCGTCGGCTGGGCAAAGATGCGGTCAGCATGAGCGGCAACCCAATACCCGCCGCTCGCCGCCGTTTCGCCCATCGACACAATCACGCGCTTGTCTTTTTCGCGCACCCTGTCCACAGCACGAAGAATAGTTTCGGATGCCACGGGCGATCCGCCGGGACTATCCACGCGCAAGACAACAGCCTCGATCAACGGATCATCCGCCGCCTCCAACAGCGCGGGCGCGATCTCGTCCGCCGCCGCGATCCCATCGCCGCCATCAAGGCGCGTATCGAGAATAAGCCCACGAACATGAACAATGGCGATCTGCGGGCTGACATCGGAAAATTTACCTTTAAACATCGCCTTTTCCTTTTTTTCCCGTGCAATGTCGGCGAGATAAACCTGCGGATCGATCAATATTTCATCCTCACTTTCCGGATCGCCCGTAACCTCTTCCTTGATCCGGTCATGGAGAACATCGATATATCCCGAATGGGTGATCAGATTAAGCTGCAACGCCTCCGCCGAGGTAAACAACCCCTTATTGACCATGGCTTCAAATTCCTGCGGCGTGATGCTGAGGCTTTCGGTAATGCCCTTCGTCAACTCCACTTTCAGATCATCAATCAACCGGGTAATTTCCTCGCGGTTGGGTTCGGACATTTTACTATCGGTCAGGTTTTCATAGGCGGTTTTATATTCCTTGCGCTTGAAAAATTCCGGCTTCACCCCGATTTTATCGAGCGGATCACGAAAGAACGGCATTTCGGCACTAATCCCCGATATATCGACAACGCCAAGCGGCTGCATCCATCGCTCCTCAAAGGCCGACGCGAGATAAAACCGCCCAAGCCCACCGCCACCCTCGCCGTAAGACGGGGAATAAAGCCGCGTGAATTTCCCCGACTCGCGGAATCGCTTCAGCGCGGCGCGCACCTCTGCCGTCTGCGCGGAAGAATACCCCCCGCCATCCATCCGTGCCATAATGCCCTTAACGCGGGCATCCTTGGCCGCAAGATCAATCGCATCGACAATCTCATGCACCGTCGGCGTATGCCATCCAAACGCCCCGGCAAACGGCGATTCTTCCGATGCCTCAACAAATCCATCGGCAAAATCGATATACAAAACCGCCGCCTCTGGCACAGGCTCAAGCGGGACTTCCTGAATTTGTAAAAAAGAAAGAAAAGTCAAAACCACGCTGATAAGAACAAACGCACCAATAACGGTACAGGTCTTGCGGATGCCGGAGCCAATTATCTTAAGAATGCGCCAGCGCAATTTTGGTTTCTTCACCTCACGCGGGACGGGCGAGGCAAAAAGCGGGCGGTGTCTGTTGAAACGGTTGTTGTGCATGATCGTCCTATAAACACTGCGCCTTGTGACGCAGCCAGTGGTCAGCGAGGACACAGGCCATCATGGCTTCCACCACCGGCGCGCCGCGAATACCAACACACGGATCATGCCGCCCCTTGGTAATGATATCCGTTTCTCGCCCCTTCACATCGATGGTTTTAACGGGCGTTAAAATCGAGCTGGTCGGTTTGAACCCAACGCGCACGATAATGTCCTGCCCCGTCGAAATACCGCCCAGGATACCGCCCGCATTATTCGACAAAAATTTCTTTCCCTTGCGGATTTCATCGGCGTTTTGCTCGCCGCCCCACTCCACCGCCTCGAACCCCGCGCCAATTTCCACCGCCTTCACGGCATTGATCGACATCATGGCCTTGGCGAGATCGGCATCTAACTTATCGTACACGGGCGCGCCCAGCCCCGCCGGAATACCGGACGCATGCACCTCAATGACCGCCCCGGCACTCGACCCCTTTTTCCGCACATGATCCAGATAATCTTCCCATTCATCAATAACGGAGACATCAGGACAAAAGAACGGGTTTTTATCCACCTGTTTCCAATCCCATTTTTTCGGGTTGATTTTTTTCGTGCCGATCTGCACCACGGCGGCATTGATTTTGATTTTCTTACCCAGTTGATTGTCCAAGATCTTCCGCGCCACAGCCCCCGCCGCCACACGGGCAGCCGTCTCCCGCGCCGAGGAACGCCCGCCGCCGCGATAATCACGAATACCGTATTTCTCCATATAAGCGAAATCGGCATGACCGGGACGGAATTTATCCTTAATCTCGCCGTAATCCTTCGATTTCTGATCAACATTTTCAATGAGCAAAGCAATCGGCGTACCCGTCGTTTGCCCCTCGAACACACCGGACAGGATTTTCACTTCGTCCGGCTCGCGGCGTTGCGTCGTATGGCGCGACTGTCCGGGCTTGCGCTTGTCGAGATATTTCTGGATGTCTTTTTCACTCAAGGCGATACGCGGCGGCACACCGTCGACAACACAGCCAATCGCCGGCCCATGACTCTCGCCAAAGGTCTGATACTGGAATAACGTGCCGAAACGATTACCTGTCATCTAAAAAAACTCCGTCATCCCCGGCTTGACCGGGGATCCATGCATAGTCTGTTATGAGGCTATATCTTCAAACAAATCTTTCCAACCAGGATTTTGTTTCTGGATCAATTCTATCTTCCATTTCCTATCCCACTTCTTCAGGCGTTTTTCACGTTTTATGGCCAATTCAGCGTTATCGTGAACTTCATAATAAACAAGTTTATCCAGACCATATTTCTCTGAAAAACCCTCAACAACCTTGTTTTTATGTTCCCATACCCTCTTGGGCAGGTTGGACGTCACGCCGACATAGAGAGTTCCGTATATCTTGTTCGTCAGGATATAGACACAAAAAATCTTTTCCACGCCTGTATATTCCGGAGTTATGGATCCCCGGTCAAGCCGGGGATGACGGCAGAACTTTATTACTGAACCATCCGCGACGTAACGAAGTCCCGCATCTCATCGCTGCAACCCTTTGGAAGATTTTCGGCATAGGTCATCCGGGTCAAATCCATGACAAGCTGAATATAGCGCATTTGTTTCTTGCCCCAAAGACCGGAACTCACTTCTTGCTTTAACATCGGGATATAAGCCTTATTT
>JBASFN010000034.1:0-12590 GCA_049653045.1 Alphaproteobacteria bacterium | reverse complement strand
TTTCTCCAATGTAAATGCACGGACATGTCCCGCTGGCTGCGTGGTCGGGGGCTTCCAGAAAATCGGAACCACCACCAACGTCATCTGTCGTCAAAAAACAGACCCCACAGCCATCTGCCCTTAATTCCGTCAATTTGCCATAAATTGCAACAAAAAATGGGTGAACTTTAATCCATCCCTTGTTATAATGGCCTGACCGCTCTGCCTCTTTCCAAATCGGATTCCAATGAAAAACCAGATTTCCAGAAGCCTGCCCATCCTCCTGTCTGCCCTTATTCTCGGCTTTATGCCCGCCCACGCACAGGACAGCGCAACAACCGAGCAGGCTCCCCCGCCTGCGCCAACTCTCTCGGGCGGCGACATCGTGCCTGTGAAATCGGCGGACGAACTGCATATCAACATCGACGAAAACAGCCCCACGCACCCCCCCGTCCGCATGACGCCGGATAAATCCGAACTGATACGGCTGGATCGCAAAGCCGCCGCCGTCGTCATCGGCAATCCGGCGCATCTTAGCATCCTGCCGGAGGGCAGCAACACCCTCGTCCTAGTCGCCCGCGCCCCCGGAGCCACCTATTTCACCGCGCTCGACGAAGACGGCAAGGTCATCATGCAACGCCATGTCATCATCGCCGCACCCAAGGAGAAATACGTCCGCATCCGCAAATCCTGCGGCAATTCCACCGATTGCGCCCCGACACAGGTTTACTACTGCCCCGATATGTGCCATGAAATCATCCTGAATAATGGCGAATCCGGCAGCGATGCAGCATCGGCCAAAACCGACAGCAAATCGAGCGATGGATCTGCTGCGGGCACGGGAACGGCCGACGCATCGTCAGAAGAAGAAACATCTAAGGAATAACGAAAAGACAATAACCGATAGGGCGACTTGAAATGACCTCGAAAAACCTCCTCAGATCAACCATGATCCTTTCCGTATCCGTTATGCTGGCCGCATGCCAGACGACCGGATCAACCGCCAAGTCACCGAATACCTCGGCCAAAAACACGCAGGAAGCCGCCATTGATACCGCGCTGGAGCGCGCCGCCGCCTCTTCGGCCAGCAAGGGCGAACAGGGGCAATCCCTCGGCTTCCTTGAAAAGCTCTACAAGCGCAACAGTGCCGACCCGCAATCCGCGATCAACTATGCCGCCGCACTGCGCGAAGCGGAATATTACAATCAGGCCGCTCTTGTACTGGCTCCTTTCGCCAACGACAAGAAAAGCCCCGCCGCCGCCAAAACCGAATACGCCGCCGTGCAGCTGGCTCTCGGCAACGACAAGCAGGCCGAAAAATACGCTCAGAAAGCCGTACTTCAGGACAACACCGACTTCCGAGCCTACCACTATCTGGGCATCGCGCTGGACGGACAGGGCATGCATAAGGAGGCCGAGCGCGCCTTCCGCAAGGCTCTCGATATGTGGCAAGGCGACCCCATCCCTGTAATGAACAACCTCGCCCTCAACCTCGCCTCTCAGGAGTATCTCGACGAGGCCGTTGAAATCCTCGAAAAAGCGCAAGCCATCGCACCGGATCGCGTGGAGGTCGAGCGCAACCTGCGGATCGTCCGCACCTTGCTGCAATCGGCACGCCACGCGCCAAAACCCGGCGTAAAACCGGCACCACCCGCCGCCGCGCCTGTTGAAACCGTCAAAAAAACACCGGTCAAGAATTAGGGTTGAAAGAGTTTTTTAATAAAAACCAGCGCGCCCATGACCAAAGACCTTCCTAAAGACTATCGAGACCTGAATGCGCCAGAGAACTTTGTGCAGCGTAGTCCGGAAGAACAAAAACTTGCCGCCGTTTATTTCTTGAAGGCCGGTGCTATTGGTGCGCTGAACAAGCGCGTTGCACTGGCGCGGGAGGCTAATCCTTCTTTTATTCTTGATCTTAGCGGCGCTGATCTTACGGATACCGATCTGGCAGGCGCTGATCTCAGGAACGCCAACCTTAGTGAAGCCGATTTAAGAGGTGCAAGTCTGGCCGGTGCGCGACTCGCTGGCGCAACCATGACAGGCGCTCTCACTGGCGAAGAGGATGAGGACTCTTTTGGGGATTATGAGGAAGAGATACTGGACGATGATGAAGAGGAAGAAGATGAGCCTCTTTCCAGGGAGAAAGGCCAGACAATGGGTCTCTCCGGCGCGAGCCAGGGCGGGACGCAATCAACAAGAAGCATGTCGGTAAAAAAATCCCCTCAAAAAGGCGCGGGCGACACATCAAAAACGGCAAAAAAAGCAACGGAAGAAGTAGAACTTAGACGAGAGAAAAAAAAGAAGCAGCAAGCCAAAGACGATATGCGAAAGCGTGACCTGAAAAAACAAATAGAACGTAAAAAAGATAACGCTAAAAAATTTCAGGAAAAGCAAAAGCAGCAAAAAAAGTTTCAAGATAAAAAGACCGAGCAGAAAAAAGATTTCATGGAACGTAAACGTCAAGAAGAGAAAAATAAGAAAAAATAAGAAGGTGACTACTGCCCCATTGCCCCATCCAAAAAGTGGCGTTCCTCTCTTATTTTCTACCAAAAGTTGACTTTTTGGGGTGTTTTTCCCAAAGGCACGAATACGTTTTCATCCACAATTTTCGGTATCTTTCTTCATAAAACCCAAAATATAGTTGGAATTTGAAAAAATAATTATAGAATTGCTGGATTCTTTAACTGAATATCGACAAAAATTTGGAGAAATAATTATCATGGCACCCAAGAAAAAAAAGGCATCTTCCAAGGCAAAAACCAGCAAACCTGCTGCTATTCGCCCTGTTAAGTCCATTCTAACCAAATCCGCTCTGATCGGCCTTCTGGCCGAGGAGAACGGAATTACCCGCAAGCAAGCCGCAGGCGTTTTCGCCTCGCTGGAGAGTGCTTTGCTGGGATCCGTTCACCCCAAGGGCGCAGGCGCGTTCATCCTGCCTGGCCTGATGAAGGTTACCCTTCGTAAGGTTCCTGCTCGTAAGGCGGGAACGCTGGTGCGTAATCCCGGCACAGGCGAGATGATGAAAGCTGCCGCGAAACCGGCTTCGGTTCGCGTTAAAGTTCGTCCTCTCAAAAAGCTTAAATCAGCCGCTATCGGTTAGACCTATTAATCTATCAAAACTGAACCTGCTTTATTGTAGGTTCAGTTTTTTTATGGGTGCATTTATACTTTGCACTTCCATCCCCTACCCCTCCTATTCCCAGATGTTACAACAATTTAGATCAAATTGCGTTGTATTTTTATGTAATATAAATACTCTCGTATGTATCATGGATGCTAAGCCTTTCCATTGAACATTCTATCAGCACCGTCCGGGAGTTCCTGCATGAGTATTTCTCTCTTTAATGGCGCAGTATCTTATGATGCTGTTACCAATGTTTATTCTGTATCAACGGCCATCACGACATCAAACCTAGAAATTCTGCTAAATACTGCCTCTGATTTTTCTACAATCCAATTTAATGCTGGAAAATATGTTCTGACTGAACAGCTTGATGTTTTTCGAGGAAATCTAACCATCAAGGGATCTGGTGAACAGAACACTGTTTTTGAAACCAGCTTTTCCAATCAGCAACAAGAAAGTGCGTTTCTGTTCGCCGGTGGCCTTGGAGCCTCAACTACCCTACAGAGCAATATTATAAAGGGAACAAAAATAATTACGGTTCAGGACTCGTCACTCTTTCACATTGGCGACGAGGTCAGGATCACTCAGGAAAACGATGCGGCGTTTCTTCATCAGACCATTCCATCGACGCTAGCGGATGATCCCTATATCAATCCGATCGTGAAAGAATCCATTCAGGCGACTGGCACGCTCTATGGCAACATTGAGACTAACAGCCTTGTTACCAGTCATAACCTGCGTTCATCCCTGACTACCGTTGAGCGCATTGAGGGGAATACCATATATCTCAGAGAACCTGTGGCTTTTGATATGACGGGGGGCTTGGGCGTTGTGCAGAAAGTTGACACGCTTGATAATATTATCCTTTCTGATTTTACGGTTCAAAGCAACCTGCCACCCGCCGATCCAGCACTGATGACCAACCCCTTTCCTAATGCCATAGATTCTACTGCCATAAGCTTTTATTACGCACGCGAGGCTGATGTCAGCAATATCAGTATACTTAATCCTGTTTCTCACGGATTGGAGTTTTCGTACTCGTATGGGGTCAATGTCGATAATGTGACTATTATTGGCGCGCAAAACAAAGGAGATGGCGGCCCTGGATACGGGCTTAACCTGAATGAAACGCAACACAGTTCCTTTACTAACATGACTATTATGGACACACGACACGCCGTTGTTTTTGGCAGTTGGGGAGCGGAGATCGGCAATACCGTACATGTTTCCGAGACAAATCGTGATGTGAATTATCACGGCGGGCCGGATCAGGGGAATGTCGTGACGATAGACCAATCCATCGTCAACAATTATACGGCCAGCGCAGGCGGTACTGTAGTCGGTTCTTTCTGGACTATGCATCCCTATACCGATATTTCGGCGAATATAACCAAAGTGACCTATGGAGCTTCACTTCAGGGCAACGATATTTTGATTGGAACGGATTATGGGGCGTATCTTCGTGGCGGGAGTGGATCAGACAGGTTGATCGGAGGGCTTGGCGAAGACGTCCTGATTGGCGATACATTAAATGACACCCTGACAGGCGGAAAAGGCAGCGATTATTTTGTTTTTTCTAATGAGTTATCCGGCATCGGTGGAACCGATACGATTACTGACTTCAATCAAGCCGAAGGCGACAAGCTTGTATTTATCAAGACCGGAGTTACACTCACCAGCGCTAATATCCACATTGCCAGTGTTGGAATGGACACGCAGGTTTCCGTTGATGGCCTTGACTCAATTGCATTGTTAAAAAACATTGCCCCCAATCAGATCAATATCGGCGATATTATTTTAAACTCGAAGCCCTACTCGGATAACCCCCTGGACTGGCAAGGTAATTATGTTTCAAACAATATTGATGATATGTTTGTCGGAACGGCAGAGACAACCATTTTTGACGGCATGGGGGGAAATGATACGGTTGATTATAGTGCCTCTATAGGTGCTGTCATCATTGATCTTCATAACAAGACGGCCTCGGGCGGATTTGCACAAGGTGATCTTTTGCACTCTATTGAAAATGTTATTGGCTCCAATGATGCCGTAACCCGCGACTGGCTCTATGGCGATGTGAGTAACAACAAGCTGTATGGCCTGGCCGGTAGCGACATGATCGAAGGAGGCGGCGGAGCCGATGTGATCGATGGGGGGGCTGGATGGGATACGGCGCGCTATACGCGATCATCCTCTGGAATTTCTATCAACCTTGAAACCAACGTCAACACAGGCGGGGATGCTCAAGGCGATACGCTCTACAGCATTGAAGCGGTTTTAGGCTCCGTGTTTACAGATACCTTGAAAGGCTGGACGGGCAACGATACGCTGAATGGCGCGGGCGGGAATGATTATCTTGAGGGCGGCGGCGGAGCCGATATACTCAATGGTGGCACCGGATGGGATACGGCGCGTTATACTCGATCCTCATCTGGTATTTCTATTAACCTTGAAACCAACGTCAACACAGGCGGAGAGGCTCAAGGGGATACGCTGTACAGTATTGAGGGCGTTCTCGGATCTGGCTTTGCTGATACATTAAGAGGCGGATCAGGAAATGATGTTCTGAACGGTGCGGGCGGGAGCGATGTTTTATATGCAGGCGTCGGGAATGACGTTTTAACCGGAGGAAGCGGTGCAGATCGGTTTATCTTTGATTCAACCGTTACTTCAAAAGATACTATCAGCGATTTCAACAAGACTCTTGATGTTCTTGATTTTTCTCTCCTGATAACAAATTTTGATCCCCTTACCCAGTTAATTGCCGATTTCATCCAGATTGCCGATAGTGGAAGCAACAGCATTGTGTCTGTTGATCTCGATGGCGGCGGAGCGGCCTATACATGGGTTCAAGTGGCCACGCTGAATGGAGTTACGGGTCTTACGGATGAGCAAGCTCTTGCCTCAAGCGGGCATCTTATTCCTTAAATGCCCGAAATGTTTTGGTCTTTTGGCCAGCTTACCTTCCAGCCCAGAGATACTTCTGATTTTGCCTTTGGCTCCAGCGGGACTGCCCAACGCATTAGGCCTTTTACGTTGTCCGGGTCTTTGAGATACCCCGGCGTAGTTTTGTCCTCGACGACGAGCACGTTTATCAGCTTGTCCTGCGCCACCGGCATGGTTTCCAGCACGACTATGGTGATAGGTTTGCTGTGAAGATTTTGCAGTTCGGTGACAAAATTACGCTCTAAAATGCTGTCCTTGGCGATCAATCCGGCTTCGCTGCGCTGATCTTTCATTATGCGGCGACGAACGGAGACTTGATTATCAACACCGAAGGCTAGATCGCTTTCTTCGCCGGGGCGGAGCAAGGGCAGATTGGCTTGACCAACGAATGCCCCGTCGCGGAACAGACTGACCGGGCCGGCCAGTATTGGGGACTCACCCTTTAACTTTGTGTGCGTCACGAGAAAGGCTTCCTGGCTGATTTGCGGTTTGACCTGAATGCGGATTTCATTTTCGGTGTCAAATGTTCCGATCATCAACTTACTTTCCGTGCCGTCAGCCTTGACCGTCGCAGGGCCGGGAATTTTATATTCGCTGACAAAGCCGCCAGTTTCGATGGTGGCTTCTTGGAATTGCGCTGCTTTAGATTCTTCTACGTCGACTTTCGCAGTATTTAATCGCGCAGATTCCGCGGGCGCCCCGTAACCAGTAGTAACATTTCTGCCTATTACTGAAAAATCATTGCCGCCATCCGCAGAAAATACCGCTCTACGTAGCTCCTGATTTTGATACAGATTTATCCACATTGTATTAAGATCAGGAAGACCTGCGGCGCGTTCCGGCTGGGCGGTTGAGAGGGTAAGGGCAATGTTTTTCCAGTCTTCGCCCGTAGCCTGATGCACCGCACCGTATTGCACGAATTCCAGTTTTTCCTCTTTTGTATCGAGACGCGCATCGTATAGGGGCGTCCATGAGGCGTCTGGAACTTGATAGCTAATATCCACAGTCAGCCGCGTGGCGGCTTTGGCTTCAAGCGGCAAGGTGACTTCGTAGGTCGTGCGCTGGCCGGTATGAAGCTGGTTCATGTCGGTTTGTACTTTTTGCATTTGCCTATCGATAGCACGCAATACTATGTCCTGCGCCAATTGAGCCTTTAAAGTTTCGGCCATGCCGTCATAAACAGTCTTGGCCGCCGCCGTCCATTGTTCGGGCTTGAGGTTAATTTCCGCGATGTCCTCGCCCGTTCGCAGCCCTGCCTGCCTGCCCAGCGTTGTTAAAAACTCCTGACGGGCGGCAAGGGCTTGCTTTTCCGATTCTACGGCGCGGCGTTGATCTTGGAGCAGCTCCATCTGGTCATTCAGTTCTTTTTCCTTTGGGGCGACCAGATCGGCACTGGCGACCACGCGGCTGGCCAACGCACCGAGGGTTACGTCTGCGGCGGCAGTTCCTTCGGCTCTCAGAGAATCCGTCAAAAGATTGGCAGGCAGGTTTTTAAAAACAACCGTATGCGCTCCGGCGGGAATATCCACCACAGCGCGGCGGGTGAGCATGGCGCGGCTGTTATAGACCGTTGCCGCCCGAAGCGCGCTTTCGGCGGGTATTTCGTCAGCATAGGCCGCAGGAGAAAGAGCCAAAAACCCCAAAGCAAAAATAGATAATGCGCGCATAAAAATTCCCCTTTGCGTTTTGCGGCTTGAGACCTGTGGTGGTCTTCGGTACGGTATTTATAGCATACATTCACCTTCTTAAAAAGGATGACCAATATGGACAGGATCGTTTACTATGCGGCACTTCTTATCAATGTCGTGCAGCTTGGTTTTTCCGTATTTCTTTTTGTTGAGAGTTATGGTCGGTCGGATTCCCTGCTAGCTGTTCTTCTTATCCTGCCCCCTATCATTTCCCTTATGGCCATCCACTTCAGCCCCGATTTTGAAGAACGTCGCCTGACACGCAAACTCCGCAAGGCCAGATTGCGGCGGGATTTGAAAGAGCTTGGACAAGAATAATCCCCTAGCCTCCGAAAAACTTCCCTTTTGCCCTTATTTTATGCCATAAGCTCCAGACCAAACAATGAGGGCTTATGCTGACTATCTCCAATCTGACCTATAAAATAGGCAACCGAACTATTATCGAGAATGCCAATATCGCCGTGATGGATGGGTGGCGCGTGGGGGTGGTGGGGCTTAACGGAGCCGGAAAATCAACCCTGTTCAAACTGATTTCAGGCGACCTGCATGCCGACGGTGGAACCATCAGCATGAGTTCACGCCAACGGCTTGGTATGGTTCGGCAGGATATTCCTGAAACTGACACGCCCTTGATCGATGTCGTTCTAGCCGCCAACGAGGAGATGGCTCAGCTCTGGCGCGATGCGGAAACCGAAACTGATGGCAATAAAATAGCGGAAATATACCAACGCCTCGGCGATATGGATGCTTATAGTGCGCCATCCAGAGCCGCGATGCTGCTTACAGGGCTGGGCTTTAAGGAACACCAGTTGACGGAGCCTTTTTCATCTTTCAGCGGCGGGTGGCGGATGAGGGTTGCCCTAGCGGCTGCGTTATTCGTCGAGCCTGAATTTTTGCTGCTGGACGAGCCGACTAACCACCTCGACCTTGAAGCGATTATGTGGCTGGAGATGTATTTACTGGCGTACAAGCATACCTTGATGATTATTTCCCATGACAGGGAATTACTCAATAAATGTACTGATCATGTCATTCATGTCGATAAAAAACAGCTTGCGCTTTATACTGGGAACTATGACACGTTTGAACGTGAACGTGCCATGCGCCTCGGCCTTCAACAAAAGATGCACGAAAAGCAAGAAGCGCAACGCGCCCATATGCAAGCCTTTGTCGATCGATTCAAGGCGCAGGCTAGCAAGGCACGGCAGGCGCAAAGCCGTGTCAAGGCTTTGGAGCGGATGGATATTGTCGATGCCGTCATTGCTGACCGTGCGGTGCGGTTTGTGTTTCCCAATCCGGATAAAATTCCTTCGCCTATGCTATCAATCAATCATGCGGATGTGGGGTACAGCGAAGGAAAACCTGTCCTCAAGCGTGTTCACAGAAATATCAATCACGATGATCGTATTGCCTTGCTCGGCGTCAACGGCGAGGGAAAATCGACAATGATGAAGCTGATTGCCGACCGCCTTGGAGTGATGAAAGGAGATGTTGTCCGCTCTGGTAAACTGCGTATCGGCTACTTCTCGCAACATCAGACCGAAGAACTGGATGTCAATTCAACTCCTTATCAGGAAATGTTTAAACTCTTCTACAAACAAAATCCGGATGTGAAGGAGCCAGTGGTTCGCGCTAAATTGGGGGCTTTTGGATTTTCTCGGGAATTATCGGACAATCGCATTGGCTCCTTGAGCGGCGGTTAGAAAGCGCGACTTCTATTTTCCTTTATGAGCTTTGATGCACCGCATTTGCTCCTGCTCGATGAACCGACCAACCACCTTGACATTGACGCTCGGGAAGCTCTCGTGCAGGCTCTCAATGCCTATCAAGGCGCTATCGTCATTGTCAGTCACGATCCCAATATGGTGGAGCGCGTGGCCGATAGTCTTTGGCTAGTGAAGGATGGTGCCTGCCGGGACTTTGATGGCGACCTTGAGGATTACCGGAAATTTACTGTTCAGGCTCGGCGTGAAGAACGAAAAGAAGGAAAGAAAACCAAGGCAGGAACTTGAAATATTTTTACCTTATCTCACAACAATATACTGAATTGAAATCACTTCAAGAGACTCGACGATACCCGCTCCGGTTCGCACATCGACCACATCCCCTACCCTTGCCTTAAGGAGCGCCCTTCCGACGGGAGAGAACCAGTTGATTTTTTCCTTGTCCATATCAGCCTCGTCTACACCAACGAGTTTTATGGTTTTTTCTGTACCATCTTCGTGTGCGTAGACTACCGTCGCTCCGAAAAAAACCTGCTCAAGGCTCTGTTGGTTTTTGGGATCCACGACCTCAACGTCATCTAATCTTTTTGTGAGATAGCGCACGCGACGATCAATCTCGCGCAAGCGCTTTTTGTTGTAAATATAATCGCCATTTTCGGAACGATCCCCATTTCCAGCCGCCCATGAAACTATCTCAACGATTCTTGGGCGTTCTTTACGGAGAAGAAACTCCAACTCCTCCTGCATAGCGAAAAAACCGCATGGAGTCATAAGATTTTTTACATTAACAGGAAGGGGATCCGGTTCCTCCAGATCCTCTTCCAAATCGGTTTCCTTTGTGAAGGCTTTACTCACTCTTTTCAGGCTGCCTTGCTACCCATGAAAGCCCGCATGATTTCGCCGACCACGTTATTTTCAACCTGACCATTCGGCGTCATCTGGTTGATTATATCCGGCAATATATTAGCAAGCTGGCCGGAAGCCTGATCCTTGCTGATGCCAACCTGACTGGCAATATTCTGGATGTTATCCTGACCCAGTGCCTGCATAATCTGCTGCGGGTTTATGGCGGAATTTGCTCCTGTACCCACCCATGTTTTCACTATCTCGCCCATACCGTTTTTCTCAAACATGGAAATCAGGTTGTTTAGCCCCGTCGCGCCTTGACCTTGCCCCTGCTGAGCGATCATCTGAATTACCGCACTTGTGATCTGTGACCCCTGCGGACCCATTTTACTTGCAACCTGAGATAAAATTCCTTGAGCCAGCACGCTCATTAAACTCATGGCAATCTCCTTCATTGTTGTTGCTGTTTGTGTTACAGGAGCATATAGATTTCACACAGAAAAGGCCATCACTCTTTGTTTTTAACAATATATGCGATGGAAATAATAAGATGATGAATAGAAAAAAGCATATTTTTCTGATGTTTATGGGACTTGCCCTGCTGCTTTCCGTGCCAGCAACAGCGCAGACTGATTTTCTGCAAAATGTTAAAAACGGCTTACTCTCCCGAGGCTCTAATGCCCCTGCCGCAGAAAAAAGCCTGACGAACGGTGATATTGTGTCTGGCTTGAAAGATGCGTTGCGGGTTGGAACCGAAACGGTTGTCAGTCATCTCGGCAAAAGAGACGGCTTCAATCTTGATCCTAAAATTCACATACCACTGCCCGGTAAATTACAAAAAGTTGATAAGGCGTTAACGGCAATCGGGATGGGACGCATGACAGACGATCTTGAGCTTCGGATCAATCGCGCTGCTGAAATGGCTACGCCCAAGGCAAAACAGCTTTTTATCAATTCTATTAGGACAATGACGGTTTCAGATGCCCGATCAATCCTGTCCGGGCCCGACGATGCCGCCACTCAGTATCTTAAAAAAACCATGAGTCCAGAACTGGCCAAAGAAATCCAACCCCTGATTAAGAGTGCTCTTGCAGAAAGTGGTGCTATTAAATCCTATGATAGCGTCATGGGGCAATACGACCGAATTCCTCTCGTTTCCGGCGTTAAAGAAAATTTGAGTTCTTATGTCGTAAATAAAACGATGGATGGTATTTTTTATTATGTTGCGCAAGAAGAGGCTTCTATACGGAACAACCCAGCCAAACGCACAACCGACATATTGAAAAAAGTTTTTTCAGGATTACGTTGATCGCCATTATAAAAAAAGCCCGGATGTTCCGGGCTTTTTACTCTGTTTAAAAAAACATAATTCTTTAGTGACGGCCACTTCCGCCATGATCGTTATCATCCGGACGATCATCACTATCCGGGCGATCTTCGCGCTCAGGGCGATCATTACTATCAGGACGGTCTTCATGATCTGGGCGGTCATCGTGGCCGGAGCGATCTTCATGATCTGGACGATCATCATTACCACCCCCATTGTCGTGGTCAACGCCATCTTCACGTCCGCCACGATTGCGTCGATGATGATCTATCCCATCGTCATTATTGTTGTCATCGGGGGAATCAACTCCAGGCTGATCGTCATCGATGCTTCCATCGCCACGACGCTTTAGTCCATCGGGACCAATATCATCATCGCTCGCAGTGTTGCCGCCTACACCGGGCTGGCTGTCGTCAATCGTGCCATCGCCCCTACGCTTCAAGCCGTCTGACCCAATATCGTCATCCGAACCAAAAATCGCGTTTTGGATTGAATCCAGAAAGGAACCATCTGCGGCTTGTGCCGGCTGGTGGGCACAAAACACAGATCCAATTAGAGCACTTGAGAGCAGCGCTTTTTTAAGGAATGATTTAGTCATGGTGATACTCCTAACTTTTTTGCTTGTTTCAATTTTCTTGATTTGATGAGAGTTATATGTGAATAATTCCCACACCTTCTATTTTAGGTGGGAATTATTCCCACGTCAATATATAATTTAGTGTGTGCGTTTTACTTAAAAATCAAGGTAACTGATTATGAGTACAGATAAAAATTTCATTTTAAAACAGTCTGTTATAGACATCCTTAGGCCTTTGGCTCGCCTATTGGTTGCTAGCGGCTTTACCTATAAAGATTTTATAAACCTGGCCGAGCCGCTCTTTCAGGATACCGCTACTACTGCAGAGGATACTCCTGCTTTCAGTGCCCTGGGCACCTCTCCTGGCGCAGGGGTTGTC